>JACRPI010000022.1 GCA_016214075.1 Candidatus Woesearchaeota archaeon | reverse complement strand
TAGGACACATAACATTGGACAAAGCGAAGAATTATCTCGAGGCGCATCACGCCAAAGCCACTCTTTACTGGAATCCCATCCCCGAAGCGAAGCGGAGGGGCGAGCGAAGCGAGGCCTTTAGGCATGGGAGGATGTCAATTTACTTATTCCAAAAGCCATCATCTGATTGGTTTAAGTCTATGAAAGAATAAGGCGAGCACCATCCTTCTAATCGCAGGAGAATTAATCTTTTAGCACCTTAGAAAACGATCTTCTATTTCGTTCTCTCGATGACGTCTCACTTTTTCTTTAGGAAAACATCGTTGAATGATAATTTAACAGACACATCATTGCACATTGCTTTTCCAAAATCTCCTCCCGCAAACCTCAGATAATCTCGTTAGGGGTTACAATAAGATCCAGGGCTCGATAAATATATAAACATAGCAAAGCTAAATTACAAAATGCAAGACATAAACTTCGAGAAAATTCTGGAAAAGTTGCATCTTGAGAGTTCATTCTTCCTGTTTGGCGGGATTGGGTTTCTTTTGTCAATTTATGCTAAATATGAACTTGGTTTGCAATCCTCATTGTTGACATTTATTTTTGGAGGTTTTTTTCGTTTAATTAATATAATCACAAAGAATGTCTTTAAACTATCTGGGATGGTTGCTAGACCAAGATTTTATTTGATGACATTTGTTCGATTTTTGATATGGGCGGTAGCATTATTTATTTATGCTTGGCTTATAAATAGAGTAATTAATATATTCTGAAACAGAGAAATTACGCTCTCTCCTCATTTCATTTGTTTCATCTCAACCTAAAACTCAACCTTCACTACATCCCTGTCAATCTTCGCAGTGCATCGATCAACGATCTTAATCAAATCATAATCATGCGTTGCTCGCTTGATCTGTTTGAACATATCAAGAATTTGTCTGAACAATCTGATGTAATCGCCTTCGAGCATATTCGAATAGCGCATCATTTGCACAAAGTCACCGCCATTGTACCAGTGTGTAATCAAAGGATGCAGTCCTTTAAAGACACTGACATTTATTTTTTTGAAAATCAACGGATGCTTGCTCAAAACGCGGAGCGTATTTCCAACTGCTTTTTTGTCATAATGCCTGCTGAATTCAACACCCCGTCTTCCTTCAAACATGATCGTCGCAAGCGTCGCAATCATTCCTAAATCAGTCAGTTCATGCGCAATCGAAGAAGTGCAAAGTTCAGCAATCAACAATTCATACGCGTAAATCAATCGCGCGAATTGTCCTTTCTCAGTGAGCTTCCGATCAGAAGAAACATATCCTAATTTCTGTAATGTTTTGACTTTGTTGTGGAAGGAAGCCATCACTCGGATATTCCCAAATTTTTTCTTTTTTAAATAATAATCAAAACTTTTTTTGAGAATAATTTCAATTTCACGCTCATTATGCTGATCCAATAAATTCAAAACAGTATTGTACGAGAGTGTAAACTGAGAAATAATGGGTTCAACGTCTTTGTCACACAATTTTTCAATCTTAGAAAGATCATCATGGTTTCTGTTATACAATGCAATCGCGTATCCTTCAGGATCAATTCCTCGCCGTCCTGCTCGACCAGCTAATTGGAAATATTCTTTCGTGTGCAGATAGCGAAAACTGATGCCATCATACTTTTCAAGCGTGTTAAAGCAGACTGCTTTTGCGGGCATGTTAATCCCTACCGCGAATGTTTCTGTTGCGTACAACACTTTAATCAGTCCAATTGCAAAAAGTTCTTCCACAAGTTCTTTCTGTTTAGGCAGCATTCCTGCGTGGTGGATAGCGACTCCACGTTGCACAAATCGTTTCAATGTTTTGCTCGACTCAAGTTGTTTAATGTCTTCATGGATATATTTATTATACATGGAAACAATAGTGGGAATATCTTTCCCTTCTGCGAAATTCATTGTGCGGATAAGCTCTTCAGCTTTCTCCTGTGTTGCTTTTCGTGAGAAGACGAAATAGATACAGGGGAGATATCCTGCGGCCTGCATGTCTTTGACAAGATCCATGTGCGAAGGGAGTTTGTAATCTTTTTTCTTCTTGCCTTGTTTATGGCCTCCCTGCATGCTGTGTTTTCTGTTTCTTGCGTCATAATAATCAGGAATATTTTCTATTTCTTTTGCGTGTTTTTGAACAGAAGCAATGTCAGTCATGCCAAGATACGAATCAAAAAGAAGATGTTTGAGTGGAACAACTCGCTTATCATTGCTGACCACATGCACTTTGTGTTCTTTGATAGTTTCAATCCAATGCGCGAATTCATGGGCGTTTGGAATTGTCGCGCTGAGACAAAGAAAACGAATACTCTCGGGAGAAAAGATCAATGACTCTTCCCAGATCGTGCCGCGCTCAATATCGTTGATATAGTGAATTTCATCAAAAACAACATAACTCACATGTTCAAGAGAAGGATCATTGCACAAAAGCATGTTTCTGTAAATCTCAGTGGTCATGATCAAAATAGGCGCGTGAGAGTTAATGACAAAATCTCCTGTCATGATTCCTACTTTTTCTTCTCCATAATCTCGTTTGAAATCTCGGAATTTTTGGTTGGACAATGCTTTAATTGGCGCGGTGTAAATGACGCGTTTGCCAGAATGCATGAACTTGTCAATGATGTAATCTGCGATCAGTGTTTTTCCAGAACCAGTCTGCGCGGTAACAACTACAGATTCGTTTTCCTCAATCGCGCGAATCGCGTCAACCTGAAATTTGTCCAGAGTGAATTGTTTGAAGGTAAGAACGTCACCAGTCGCTTTTTTGACAACAGTAGTGGACGGCTTGTGTTTTGGCGCTTCGTCAAGATGGCCAAGGTATTGATCGTAATCTTCTTCAGAATTGGAATTATTATTATCATTATTATTATTATCATTCATGTTTTTATGATTTTCTTTATTATTTTTATTCATTTATTATATACATCCGAACAGTTGTTTATATATGTTGCGACGATAGGATCGAAAATAGTAAATTATATATAGCGATCTTTCCAGAGAATAGCGAAGAAAGGTATATAATACCAAAAAGAGGATGATTATAGATGGGAAAACCAACAGGAGAACAAGTTGTTTTTGGAATACTGTCCTATTTGGGGATATTAGTGCTTATTCCATTGTTGATAAAGAAAGATGATGATTTTGTGCATTTTCATGCAAAACAAGGGTTAATTATGTTGATCGTGTGGATTGCTGTTTCAATAATCAGTATGATTCCATTTTTAGAATGGATTTTCGGATCAGTGTTGTATGTCGTCCTTGGAATCGTGTCTTTGATCGCAATCATTAAAGTCTTAATGGGCGAGAAATGGGAAATCCCAGTTGTCAGCACCTACGCTGATAAATTGAATATTTAGTTTTGTTTTTTTCTTTAATTTCTTTGAACGGATGGATTTTTCTAGTCATAATGTTTACTATAAAAATAATAAAAGGATGAATTGTGTATTAGGACTTTGCAAGGCGATTATTTCATATGGCTTGGCTACTCAAAAACACGCACCCGCAAAAACAAAACTGTCAGGGGGACCCATTGCGTGAGCAATGGGGTCTTGGTGTATAAGTGATTTTTACAAAAGAAGATAATCTCCAAAAAAATGATAACTGAAGACAAGAAAATAATTCTCCTACACACTCATCTTCGGATAAACTCCTGGACTCATAAACACTCGTTCAACCTTGACAGCGAGCCCTTTGTCTTTTTTTTGTATATCTTTAGAAATCATGTGCACTTTGCCAAATGCCACTAATTCATCTTTAAGACTCATGATTGCAATAAAATCATCCACCTGAATATCGCTTTCCACTTTGCTGATTCCAGGAACTTTCAATGAAGCGCCATGGCAAAGGCTATCCACAGTCGTGTCAAAAACCCACACTTTTGGAAGGTGTCCAACTGCGCGTTCAAGCGGAAAAACAAATTTGCGGAGCAAGGTATCATTATTTTCATGTTTCCAATACCAAAATGCGTCAGCGAGATCATGCATCGTGCAAAGGGAATCTTCACTAAAGCAGCCTGCTTTTGTTCGCCGAAGTTCCTGCATGTGTCCATTGGAACCAAGCGCAATGCCAATGTCTGCGCAAAGTTTTCGAATGTATGTTCCAGCCTGACAACCAACGCGAAACAAGACGTCTCGTCCATCGACTTCAAGAACATCAAGATAGTAAATTTTTCTATACCGCCACTCTCGCTTGACTGCGGATTTAAGAGGTGGTAGCTGTTTAATCTTCCCGATAAAAGAAGCGCAAACCTTTCGAATTTGTTCTTCAGAATAATCATCATGAAGATGCATGATGCAAATATACTCTTTTCCGGCAGGCAATAATGCCTGAACAACTTTTGTTGCGTCACCGAGCGCGACAGGCAAAACTCCAGTCACGTTAGGATCCAGTGTTCCAGAATGTCCTGCTTTGTTGAGATGAAGCATTTGCCGAACATACCCGCTGATTTGGTGTGATGTTGGTCCTGCGGGTTTGTCGATATTGACAATCCCGAGGTGCAGATGTTCTTTTGTCGTCCGCTCTTCAGGTCGCTTGCCAAATTTGGGAGAGGTCTCTGCGTGTTTGCGGATAAACACTTCTCGTTTGATCTTTTCAAAAGGCAAAAGGCTTTCCATAGAAGAGAAAAAAGAGAATTGGTTTATAAAACTTTATTTGTCTATTGTTTGTTCAGCAGGTGTGTTAGTGTCTTCCGCAGTACGCTCTGTTTGCATATAATGAATTGTGTATCCTAACACTATTCCCACTGCGAAAAGGAGCGGAGCGTAAATGAGCGCAGCAGTTCTTTGTCGTCGAATTTTGTCACATTCATTTTCTAATATCGCATTTCGTAAGCCTTCATTTACTTGCGCATAAGCATAATTGTCTTTCGCAGGTTTACATCCTGGAAGATAATGAACATTATCATCTATAGTACCTTTACTTTCTCTCATCTCCAGAAGAACTATTCTTTCCTTTTTAAAGCTTACTACGGTTTAGTGACTATGGTTTCAATCAAAAACTATATAAATTCTTGCTGTGCAAAAAAAGTTATGGGATTATTAGATCGCATTAAAGGATTAGGAACAAAAGCAAGAGCAGAAAAACAAGGACAAGGGTTAGAAAGTAAATTTCTTCTTTTCCAACAGCAGGCAATACAATTCTTAAGAAATTGTAGAGCAGAACTTGTTAAAAATAATAGAAAAGGCGTTCAAGTCTGGTCTGAAAAATTTTATCGTAATTATCATGATTTTACAGGATTAAAAGATACATATCAGGCGCAAGGAAGAGAAGTTTATACCATTTATACAGATATGATCAACGCGTTAGGCCCTATTTATGAAGGAATCAATTTCTATGTAAATGGACAAGAAGTTACTGTCGAGAACCTGATAAAATTAATAGACAATAATTCACGATTTGTTGCAGGACTTAAAATAGTAAAAAGAGCGGCAGCGTAAATTCACATCAACCATTTTTTATTGTGAATATTTTCTTTTTCTTTTCCTAAATAGGTAAGAACATTTTCTTTATATTTTGGAATATTAGGATATTGGCTACAAAGCTGGAGATACTCCTGTCGCAACGCGTCAATACTTCTCTTCTCGCCACCTTTCAAATAAGAAAACACAGATGGATTTCGCACAGCGGCTCTCCCAATCATCACTTCTTTTATTCCAAGTTGTTTGAAGTGTGCGATATGCTCTCGTTCAGTAATATCGCCGTTAGGCACAATGTGTTTGCCAGTAGAAAGACATTCTTCAAAAACACTCCAATCCGCTGCTTCTGAGGAACTCTGGCGTGCATGTCGTGCGTGTACAATAAACGCGTCAGCGTCAACAGCTTTCAAAAGATTCAAATATGTTTTATTTTTTTGTTCATACGCGTTTAATCCAAGACGTATTTTTAATGTTACGGGGAGAGAAAGTTTGCGAAATATGTTTACCAATTCCTGCAGTCGCTGTATTCTTTTCACGAGCGCGGCGCCGCCACCTTGACGAATCACGTCAGGGCTTGGGCAGCCACAATTCAAATTTATTTGCCGTGGAGCATGCTGAAAAGAAAAGGAGGAAAATTGCGAAACAAATTCCTGCGCGCTCGCAGGCTTCACTGCAAGTAACTGAATTCCTGTCGGCGCTTCGCTGAGGAGATCAAGCATTTGCAATGTCGACTTATTGCCGCGAACCAAACTATCGACACGAATCATTTCAGTAAAAGTAAGATCAGCGCCATGTCTATAACATAGTGTTCGAAATGCGCAATCACTCACTGCTTCAAGTGGGGCAAGCCAGAGTTTCATGCAGAAAGAAGGTGATGATTTCCTAATAAATGTTTGGATAGAGCATTATCTTGTTGAAATTCCTGTCATCTGTTCAAGAACAAAAGCACAAATATCTTTTTTGTCATATCGTGGTAAAAGAATTGCGAGTTTTCCTGCTTCAACAGCAATTTTATACCCCCACTCACCTGTTTGTGTTGCGCAATATCTTCCAGCAATGCGTGATCCTGAACAGGCAGCTCGAGGTGTTTGAATGCCAACATAAATATCGCATCCACCTCTTACTCCTAATCGTCTTGTTCCTTCTCCAAGAATAGTCCAGCGAAGTTGATCTCCGCGAAAAGAGATATCCTTCTCCATTTTTTCAACAAGAATATCAACTGTTTCAGGAAGTACTTTTCTCAACTCAGCGCGGCCATACGTCGCATTTGGAACGGGCTGCAATGAATGTCCAACTACTAAAAGTCGAGTATACGCTGCAGAAGCCGCGCCACATCCTTGTTCTTCAAGGAGTCCAGCTGTAGGTCTTAGTCTATATCTATCCATAACAACCCCAAAGAGCCACTTATTTATATATTTTACTGAAGGATTACCACTAAAAAGGGGTTACAAATGAGATTATGCCTTTTCTATCCCATCTTTTCTGATTAATCACATAATAGTAGTAAATTATAAAAATGGCGTGTGTTTTCTGCTCATCATGAACGACTATTACGCAACACTTGGTGTCCAAAGAACAGCAAGTGCGGGAGAAGTAAGAAAAGCATTTCGACAACTTGTATTGAAATATCATCCTGATAGAAATAAAGGAAGCGATGAACATGTAGAAATATTCACGAGAGTAGCGGAAGCCTATGAAGTTCTTGGTGATCCTCGCAAACGACAAATCTATGATCGCATGAACAGCAGAGAGAATGGTTTTGCTGGATTTGGTTTTGAAGGGTTTGGAAGCGATGATTCCTCAGATCCTGTTGATGAAAGAAATCGAACAGCAGAACAAGAGCAGCGATTGTCAGCCTATATTCTCATGAATATTGCGCCAACCTATGCGCGGGGTGTTCATGCGTTGCACACCGCGTGTGTTGCGGAAAATAATCTTAATCATCCAAAATACATCTGTCCTGATGGAAGCAGTATCTATCGTCCGCTGACGTTCAAAGAAGGAATTGTCGCGAGATTGCGTGAGTTCAACACCCTTCATAATCCCGATGGCAGCGCACGATCATTAGATGATCGTTTGGTGTTATTTTCGCGATGGAATGACAGCTGTACTGGAATCGCGAAAAAAGCAGGCACGACAAAATTCAAGATTATTCCTG
>JACRPI010000021.1 GCA_016214075.1 Candidatus Woesearchaeota archaeon | reverse complement strand
AATTGACATCCTCCCATGCCTAAAGGCCTCGCTTCGCTCGCCCCTCCGCTTCGCTTCGGGGATGGGATTCCAGTAAAGAGTGGCTTTGGCGTGATGCGCCTCGAGATAATTCTTCGCTTTGTCCAATGTTATGTGTCCTACGCTTCCAACAAATTTTCCAGGACTCCAAAGATGTCCTCTTTTGTAGAGCTTCCGCAAAAGCGGAAGCTCAATGAAAAGACATCTCGCAGTGTAACCTTTCAATTTGTGTAAAGTTTCTAGTGGCGTCATTGTTAATGGTAATGACGCCAAAACGTGGACATGGTCTACATCAACTTCACAATCTTCGATTGTGAAGTTGTATCTTTTTGCACATTCGTGCAAAAAGATCTTACAGAGACCTCTCTTCTGCTCTGAAGAGAAAATTTTATATCTGTATTTGGTACACCATTGCAAGTGCCACATGCTCCATCCTACGGAGCGGTTGTAGGCATGTTTTCTCCGGTGAGGCGCATCACTTTACCACCAAAAAACAGAGAAATATTTCTCTAGAAAAACTTACCGCTATTCATCCCATACCTAAAGGACGTCCAGCTGCTACGCAGCTGAACTTATGGGATTTCTAGCGGATTTTCTTAAAGGTTCCCATAGATTTACCCTTATTCAGTAGTGACATATTAACAGCAGAGAAAGAAGGAGTTTAAGCAACATAACTTTATATATCAACAGCGCGCACTGAAGAATATGAAATGCATCCAATGTGGAAAAGCAGTAGAGCAAAAAAACGCGGTCTTGTGTAATGAGTGCTTCAGCAAAAAACACACCACATTGAAGTCGTACCAAGAGCATACGCTGCTCATTTGCGAAAGTTGCGGTTCCTACAAATATCAAAGAGAATGGAAGCACCCAAAACCTGAAGAAGAAGCGATGAAAGAAGCAGTACTCCAACATTGTAATTTTACAATACAGCCAGACGCGATTGATTTTGACATTGAATTAAAGGAAGAACATGGAAAAGTGCAGATGGGAACAGTCACGCTTCGAACAGAAGCAACGATTGACGAGCAGAAACTCATTGAAGAGCATGAATTTCCGATAAAAGTAAAACATATTATGTGCGATAAATGCACACGAGCAAGAACAGAATATTTTGAAGGAATTCTCCAACTCAGAGGAGAAAACAAAGAAGTACTCAAAAAAGCGCATGAATTTATTCTTCAGGAAATACGCCGCGCAAATGAAAAAGGCGTATTTGTGACCAAAATGGAAGAAGTCACTAATGGCATTGATTACTACGTCACAAAACAGCAATATCTGCCCATCATCACCAATAAGATCGTCGAGAAATTTGGAGCAGTGGGAAAGACGCATGGAGAACTTTATACCAAAAACAGACAAACAAGTAAAGATGTATATAGAGTGAATGCGAGTGTGCGACTGCCGTCGTATGAAGTAAACACCATTGTGGAATATGAAAAGAAGTATATCAAGCTAACTAATATTGGAAAACAGTTGCAAGGAACAAATCTCAAAAATGGGAAACGAACAACGATTGACGAAAAAACAAAGATGAGAATCTGCGCAACACCAGAAACGTTCAGAAGAGTACAAGTCACAAAAGAATATCCTCATGTTGAAATCCTTCATCCAGAAACATACCAAAGTGTACAAATAGAGAATCCAGAAATATATCAAAAAGGAGAAAAGAAAGAAGTTCTTGTTGCAGTGATTGACGAGAAAGTGTGGATTGTGTAGCTTTCTTTAAGGAAAATAGAGAAGAACTGATAAAAGATAAGGATTATATAAAAGCATAGCAAAATATATATATCCCTAAGTGATTCTATACACTATGGGACGAAAAGTAATTCAGATCGCTGATTCAACACAATTAATTTCTCTTCCAAGACAATGGACTAAAAAGTATAATGTCAAAAAAGGCGATGAACTGGAAGTCGTTGAAAAAGACAATATGCTTGAAGTTTCAACGAAGCGGGAAGATCAAGAAATGGAGATCACTCTTGATGTCACTGGTCTTGACAAAACCTGTATTGCTTATGCGCTCAGAAGTGCGTACCGACGAGGGTATGACGTCATTAAAGTCGTATTTAACAATAAAACTGCGCCACATTATAGAACAGGAGAATCAATCTTAGTAACAAGCCTTTTGCATAAAGAACTACAACGTTGGGTAGGAATGCAAATCATTGAACAAAAAGAAAATTACTTTGTGTACAAAAGCATATCAAAAGCATCATTTGATGATTTTGAACTCATGTTCAGAAGAACATTTCTTTTATTATTAGACATTTGTGAAGATTTGCTCAAAGGAGCAAAAGAAAAAGATATGCTTCATTTGCAAACCATCGAGGAAAAGTATGATAATATTGTTATTTTTATGACGTATTGTATGCGGCTTCTGAACAAGATTGGATATTCACAGAAATACAAAAACTCATTGCTTCACGTCATTTTATTTAATTTATACAAGATTGCAGATATTGTCAAATATTCTGCGCGAGATGTTATGAAAGCGAAAAAACTGCATCCAAAAACAGAAGCAATACTCAATCAGATATTCCAGACAGTACGAATGTATTATGAATTGTTCTACAAATACGATATCAATAAATTCTCAAAAATATACGAGCACAGAGATCGTATTCTAAAAGATATTGAAAACGCGAAAAAGATAGTCTCATTAGAAGATATTATGCTTTGTGTCTATTGCAGACAGACATTAGAACTAATTGTGAGTAATCTCGAAGCAACAGCAACGTATTATCTTGAAGAAGGAAAGCCTGTTGAGAAGATGAAATGATTTCTTGAGAAATGGTTTAATGGTGATTGAGCACAATAATATTACCTAAATCCTACCCATAATTCATGATACATACCCGGACCCTGCCCTGCGGGAATTCTATCTGTTAAGGAGAAAGAAACACCATATAGAAGACCATCACGAACGTCATAACGGCACCAGGTTCCGCGTCTTTCAGTCACGCGTTCTCCTAACGCGCGAAGAACAAAATAATCTGTGCCTGCGCGTTTTTCTTTAATGTCTTGGAGAGAAACTGGACCTGCTTCTGAAGGCTGTAAATAAATACTGAATCTTCCTTGCGATCCGGATGTCCTTGATCCAGAATCAATATCAACTATTTTTATTGAAGCAACTAATTCTTGAAGAAGAGATTCCTGTAATCCACGTTCTCGTGCATATCGTGGAACAGTCTCATCAAGGAGACCCTCTGATAACCGTCTCCCTACTTTAAGGACAGAAGGCTTTCGTGTAAAAAGATCAGTGGAGCATGCAGTAACATACCTGTTATGAAGGTGCGCAGGAACAATATCTCTTCCAGTAGCTGCGCGATTAAACTCACTGTAAATTTCAAAAAGAGCTTTTATTCTTCTTGCAATGTCTGTCGCAAGAATATCGTAATCATGCTGTTCTGCTCGACGAGGATAAATGAATGGACGAAGATCATCGGAACGCAATGCATTGTTCACAAATACAGCATGATAGTTCACTGCGTCTTGCTCTTCAAATTCACGAATACTATCAATGCTTTGTTGTAATCTTCGATTAATCAATGTGCGCTGCTCAGCATCTGCGGCGTCATAACTAAAATCAAGAGGGAGTTGCCTTTTTCCTTGAAGACGTGAAATAACGCGAGAACGAAGATGATCTTCTTGTGTTGGATCAGTAGTTATAAGAACACGAAGCTTATAGGGAAGTGTTGGATATTTTTTAAGAGCGTTTAATCCATTGATTCCCGTAATATGAACAATAGGAATCTCAACGCCATCAAACGCGTGTGGAGAAATTGCGTAAAGATCGTCATCAACAGTAAACCACGCAACATAACCAAGAGGATCTTCTTGTAACTGTGTAAGTGTACGACTTCGTGCTTCTATTCCTGATGCAACTGCAAATTCTTCACCTGCGCGAGCTTGTCGAAAAGGGGCATGACTACTTATTTTTCGAAAGCGAGTATCCTCAGAAAGTGCGTCAGTAATCGTGTCTTTGCCCACAACACGAGCGCCGTACATAGCAATAGATTCTTTTAAAACTGGTTCGCACTGAAGAACACTTGCTTCAAGAGTCATTCGACCAGGATCTCGACTTCTCCCATTTACTACTGCAGGCACTTCTATTTCCCCCAAATTTTTACACCCATTAAAGAGTGACATATCTATAAGTTAGATACAGAGAAGTGAAAGTCTATTTATAAAGATTATGACCTTTTGACACGGCAAGAAAAAGAAAAGCAGACAATATTAAAGACCTTATAAAAAGGATTAAAAGGCGTGCTGCTTTCCACTCTTATATGAATAGAAACCCGAGATACCTTACTGCAAGAACGCGACTAGCTGGAGTGAGGTACATCGATGAAGTAGACAAGTTTGATAAAGTGATTGGAACTATTCCTTATGATGAAGCGCATAAAACAGGAGCATGGCATCGATCTGTTCACATTTTTATTTTTGACAATGAAGATTTAGAAGAACTTCTTCTTCAATTACGAAGTGGAAAGAAAAAACAAGGAAGTTTACAATACCAAACTTCTGCGGCAGGACATGTTGATGAAGGAGAAACATATAAAAAAGCAGGATATAGAGAAACAAGAGAAGAGCTTGCGTTTGGAAAAGCAAGATTGCCAAAAGGATTAGCACTTAACATGGGTCCAAAAATAATAAATAGAACTCGTTTTGGAAGTGGAGAGAGGGAAGTATATAATCGAGAGCACATACAAATTTATTGGGGCATTAGTCCTGAGGGAAAAAATACAGAGTACTTCTTTGATAGAGCAGAAACAGAAGCGCTTCTGTGGAAACCAATAGAAGAAACAAAAAGAGATTTAGAAAATGAAGAGAGAAGAAATAATTATACTCCTGATTTTAGGAATGTATTTGCAGCATTGAGAGGGCATGTGCTTCAAAAGTAGATTTCTAAAGCCAAAAAACCGACATCTATAAATACCCCTTTCCACAAAAATACAGTATGCAACAAGTTCAACTTACAAAAAAACCAAAGAACGTCACGATCATCGAAGGCTTCCCTGGATTTGGTCTCGTCGGAACAATTACCACAGAATATCTTCTTCAACATTTGAAATGCGAACTTATCGGAACTTTTTGGATAGAAGAAATGCCTGCGACTGTTGTTGTTCATGATAATGAACTTGTACCGCCAGTCGGGCTTTACTACAATCAAGAATATAATCTTCTCATCATTCACGCGATTACAGGCACGATGGGTGTTGAATGGGCAATCGCGGAGTACATCAATGAAGTTGCAAAACAATTAACCGCAAAAGAGATCATTACAATTGAAGGAGTTGGTGCTCCTGCTGAAGCGCCGGAATCACAGGCATACGTGTATACGCTTAATCAAAAAAAGCTCGAGAGTTTCAAAAAACTAGGAGTCAACGCGTTAAAAGAAGGAATTATTGTCGGCGTAACATCCGCGTTGCTCCTCAAAACAAAAACAGATACAGTCGCGTTGTTTGCGGATACACATTCTAAATTACCGGATAGCAAAGCAGCGGCAAAAATAATTGAAGTGCTCGATAAATATCTAGGGCTGAAAGTAGATCCAAAACCACTGGTTCAAACAGCAGAACGCTTTGAGAAGAAGCTGCAGGAACTTATGGAAAAGAGTAAAGTGGTCACAGAAGAAGCGAAAGAAAAACAGATGAATTATGTTGGTTGATTTTTTTATTTGATGTTCTATTTTGTAAGAAGGATATTTTCTGAATTTTTCTATATTCATAATAACCCCATTGCGCCAAAAAAGGCGCAATGGGTCCCCATGACATTTTGCCTTTGCTGGTGCGTGTTTTAGAATTTGTCATGGCTCAGTTTAACTTTTAATCGCCCTACTGCTTTACTGTCAGAGGAACCCGATTTTTCTTTCAGAAAAATTGGGGTCTTTATTAGAAAGTATAAATGAAAAGAAGAAAAATACACTCAAAAAAAGAGAAACAAAAAAACGCAACTAATGAATCCTTCTTTTATCAATTAATTCACAAACATAAAGGACCGCTGCGAGGAACAACACATAAAAGAGCAAAATAAACACATCATTGCCTGCAGAGAAGAATGAATTTCCAAAGATCACCAGTTGACGAAGAACTCCTTCACTGAGCACAAATGGATTATAGACCGCGATAGAGCCAATGGTTTCTGACAAGCTTTCGATAGGAATCAGGAAGGAGGAAAAGAGCAGGAAAATACTGGAAAGTGAAATGGAAGCAAGAGTAGATGTTTCTTCAGAAACAAAAAGATAGCCAATAGACATGCCGAGGAGAATAAAGATAGAACCAATAATAAGGATTGCGAACAAAATAGAAGGAAAATTTGAAAAGATGGAAACCCCAAACGCAAGATCCGCGATAACAAGGAGAATCATCGCCTGAAAAAAGACAACGATAATGTTCGTGAGATAAATGCTCACTAAAAATGTAAAATCAGGAATTGGCGTGATATAATTTCTGAAATACGCGCGTGATTGTTTTTCTGTCATAACTATCGTAGAAGAAAGCAGAATGCTCATGAACATGATCACAAGAACAATAAGCGCAGGCATAGTATAATCAAGATACGACTTTTTCTCAAGAATAGGTTTGATACGGGTGAGTACTGGATTGACAATATCCTCTGCGTCACCGATAGCGGCTGAAGACATGCTGTCGCTGATTTCGCTAATACTTTGTTGCACAGCGTCAATCGTCGCGATATTTTCATCAAGCAGCGCAATCATTGCGTCAATGTCCGAAGCAATCGCATCTTTCTGCTCGCTGATCTCATCAATTTTCGCGGAACTCGCTTCAAGTTGGCTTTGGAGAGAATCAAGATTTGTTTGCGCGGCCGCAAGAACAGATTCCTGCTGTGATTGCGCGGTTTCAAGCTGGCTGCGAACATCGTCAAGTTGCTCTTGGAGTTCATCAAAATCTGAACTAATACCTTCTGCTTCTGACGCGGCGGATTCGAGCGCGTCCTGCACAGAAGTGAGATCAGTGCAAGGATCAAAAGAAAGCCCTTCGACAGAACTAAAATCAAACGCGCACGCGAGAGAAGCGTATTCATCAACAGTGTCCTGAAAATCAGTGATTTGATCAACCTGACTATTCAGTTCTTCTTCAAACGAAGAAATATAGGATTCAAGATCATCAAGAAGCGCTTCGCCTGTCGCGGTCGTTTCCTCCGCTATAGTTCCAAATTCATCAATCTGACTACTGCTCTCAGAAATATAGGATTCAACATCGCTAATGCCAAATTCGCTGCTACTCACTTCAATGCCGCTGAGTTCAGCAGAAAGAGTTTCAAGACTTTCTTTCATTTGCTCTGCGTTGCTGGAAAGATCGCTGATGAGCGACGCCTTTTCAGAAATTTGCGCAGCTGTCGCGTTCATCTGTTCGATAAGTAATTTTGTATATTCAACGCTGAGGTCAGTAGAAATATCTTCCACTTCTCCTGTAATGACATTGAGGATAGTAAAGACGAGATTCACTTTGCTGTAATCGACGTGGAAAATAATTTCACGAGCTATGGATTCTTCAGACAAACTTCCAGGAAAACTAATGCAAAGGTGCACACCACCACTCTTCACAAGATCAATACATTCTTCTTCTGTTGAAGATCGTGTAACAGCAAAATCATTATCTTCAAGACTCTTGAGGATTTTATCAAGAACTTCATTTTCTTCTGCTGCGTAAACACCAACACGAATGCCGTGAAGGCTTGAGGTGTTAAATGCCGCGCCAATGAGAAAGATAATAAAAAAAGGACCGAGAAGAATAACGAGCGCGGAAGAGCGGGATCTAATAAGAACACGGAAATTCTTTTTTATCATCTCAAGAACAATCTTGAGATACGCAATGGGATTCATCATTTTTTATTCCATCCTTGTATGAGTTTCTATGTCATTTTAATCATGACTGCGTTCACGACGTCTTCAGGCCAGCCTTGTTGAAGTAAGGTCTGCCGTGCCTGCTCTTTTGTATAACCTCGGCCAAGTATTTTTTTGATGTAGTCCACAAGCTGATCTTCGCTTGAGCCGCGAATTTTTTGTTTTTCTGTTAGCGCTTCAAACACTTCGTTAAGACTTGGCTTGTCCACGTGAACATCAAGCAATCGCTCACGCATCGCTTCCAAAATCAACAAGATTTTGTGCAAAACAAATTCAGCCTGAGATGTATACACAATAAGTTTATGGTCATGCACAGTAATGTAATTCACAGGCAATCGCTCACGTCGAATTTCCGCAGCAATCTGTGGATATTTTCCAGGGAATGTTTCAAGATGAATTTCTTCATCCTTGCTATATAAATCTTTGAGCTGGTCAGGAGGACCAATTTTCAATAACTCCCCATGATTAATAATCCCAATTCTCGTGCAAAAATGACCAATTTCACCAAGCAAGTGGCTCGAAACAATAATTGTTGTTCCGGTCGCGTTAATTTTAGTGATCAACTCCCACATATGTTTTCGCAAACCTGGGTCAAGTCCCGCGGTGGGTTCGTCTAAAATAAGAATCTTGGGGGAATGCATGAGCGAGCATGCAAGATCTAAACGCCGTCGCATCCCCCCCGAGAGATTCTTTGCTTGAGCATTACGAAAATCAGTAAGTTCGACAAGACCAAGAAGATTTTCAGCGCGTTCCTTGATGATTTTTTCAGGAACACCGTAGAGCTGACCAAAATAATGAAGATTTTCATAGAGCGTCAGTTTTTCGTAGAAACAATTATCCTGACTTCCAAAACCAAAGATTGTTCGAATAAGACGCGGATTTTTGGAGATATCCTTGTCCTGATAAAGAATCATTCCTGAATTTATTTTGTAGAAGCCAATGAGACAGCGGAGCAGCGTTGTTTTTCCCGCGCCGCTCGCGCCGATAAGACCAAAGATTTCTCCTGGAAAGATAGAAAGAGTGATGTCCCGGAGAATCAGTTGTTTTTCTATTTTCTTGTAGACGTTCTGAAAACTGATGAGCGGCGCGTGCGCAGCAGACGCGTCATGAGGAGAAGGATTTGCGGTATTTTGAGGAGGAGCAACCTGATTTTGCGTAGTTGGAGCGGAAGCTCTCGCTGAGGAATTTCTAGGAATCAACCTATGTAAAAGTCCTCCACCTTCAGATGGAGAGGTAGTTGCTTGCATGCTGCTTATTTTTGACTATTTTATGCATATAAAGCTTCGTAGTAACTGAAGAGTAGAAATTGTTGAATAACACAGACGCACCACTCGCTGGCATCCCAATCACAGCACAATCTCCATATCCTGCTTCGTGCACGTCTGGATATCATTCTGGAGCGCAAGAAGTGTTCCCGGAATCATGAGCGCCACAATTTCCGCGACGCATTTCTCTTTTTGCTGCGCATAAGCGTCTGCTTTTTCTTTATACGTCTTCAACATATACGCCGCTTCATCATATTGCTGTTTCGCGAAATCTGAAGCGCATCGTTTCTCGATTTCTTTCTGCCGCTGAACAAGGACATGATGTTCAACGAGATACGAGCGAAGATAATCTTCAGTAAGAATCGCAAGTTCATCGGCAGTTTTCTCTTTTTTGTCATCTTTTATTTCAAGCGCGTCCGCAAGAAGCTGTTCGCGAACAAGAGCCAAAACAGAAATAAGAGAAAAAGAAATATCCTGCTCCAATGTAGCAAGAGGACTTTCAAGATACGGCGTAAGAAACGGTTCTTTTTCTGGTTGCAGTTTCATAAATTTGCGAAGCGCTTTGTCAAGCACAGAAAAATGGGAACGAAGAATCTGAAGATGAGCGTCTGTTTTTTTAGAAGCGATTTCTTTTTCAACAAGGGAATGAAGGTAGTGCTGGTAAGAAGAACTTTCCTCTACCTTCTTCCGTTTCTCTTCAGCCTGCGTCTCCAGTTCCTTAAAGTGCGCGTAATCTTCTTCTGCCTGTTTTTGTTCAGCGAGAAGTTTTTCTTTTTGATTAATCTTTTGCTTCACAAGGTCTATTTGTTTTCTGATATCAGTGATAGCTTCAATGCTTTGTTTGTTGAGCAGCTGCTGAAGTTGTTTAATTACTTCATCAACATCCTTGATGTTCTTCGCGACAGCGTACGCTTCATTGGCGAAAAAATGCTGAAGAACAGCGTATGGCTTCAACGTCGCTGCGTGATACCCTTCAATTTCTTTGGAATAAAGGGAAGCAAGGTTTTTCATGTCAACATAGTCAAGTTTTTCTTTTGTTGTAATTGCGGAAAGTTGTGTGTGAAACTGCCGTGAGCGCATGATATAAGAACTTTTATTGCCTTTCATGATTCCTAGTTCTCGAGCGCCAACATTTTTGTTGCGTAGTTCCGCGTGCTCAAGTTTCGTTACATTTGCGTCGAGAGCGAAGAGACAGTCATCTATTTTTTCAAGAATAGGCTGCGCGGTTTCAGTCACGCTTTTCGCGTTCTGCAAAAGCCGCTGTTCAAGCCACGCGTCAAGTTCAGAAAAAGGAACTGTATGTTTTGGAAGAACCACTTCGACTTCTTCTGTTTTGAATAAAGAGGTAATTTTCTGAATAAGCTGTCGCATAAAGAGGTGAGAATGCGGCAGTTTTTATATGTTATGAAGGAAAATGAGAAAAGAGTTGTTTCAAGTTTCGTAAAAGAGAAGAAAAACCAGTATAACTTTTATAAACGCTAAACCATTATTCCCTGACATGAAATACGATCTTGAGCTTGAGAAAGCAATCGAAAAAATAAAAGAAACAAACGCGAAGCTTGTTTGTATCCAGCTTCCTGATGGAATTAAGCCAAAAGCGCGGGAAATCTGCGACACGCTGCAGAAAGAAACAGGCGCGACAATTCTTATTTGGCAGGGAAGCTGCTATGGCGCTTGTGATTGGCCGCTCGGCATTGATAAATTGGGAGTCGATCTTCTTATTGCGTGGGGACATTCTGTCTGGAAACACGATACATTTGAAGGTATTGCAGTGGATGAGTAATTTCCAGCACAAACTTTAAATCTTTGAAGAGAAAAGAAAACGGTGGAGAGGGGATTTGAACCCCTAAGAGCCCGGGAGGACTCCACGGCTCTCTGGAAGTCCAACGCAAGTTGGACTCCTTCAGGCCGCCACTCAACCAGGTTGAGTATCTCCACCATACCAATTTCTAAGAACAAACTTATTAAAGTAAGTATCGACGAGTTTTCCGAAAATTTTCAGCAAAAATCACGTATTTTTTCGGATCAACCGAAAGACTTTCGCCAAAAAATATTTTTGCCGAAAAGATTACGAATAGACCGAAAGAAAAACCAAAAAAAAGAACAAAAGACAAAACCAACCAATACATATTTATATCTCTATTCTTCAAAGAAAACAATGCCCACAGAAACAGAAGTTAAAATCAAGATTGACAATCTTGAAGTCATGAAGGCAAAAATTCTGGAAATGCGCGCAGAGCCGTTCAAAAAGAGAGTGCTTCAGATAGACTATGCGTACGATAACAAAAACAAACTGAAAAAAAATGGAGAATGTCTAAGAATAAGAGACAATGCAATTTTGACGTACAAAGGTCCAAAACAAAAAGGATCAAAGATGAAGATTAGAGAAGAAATAGAAGTAATGGTGGATAATGGCAAATATCTTGCAGAAATTCTCGGAAAGCTAGGGTATTTTCCAACGCAAAGAAAAGAAAAATATAGAGAAGCGTATATTTTTCACCTCACCCAAATTTGCTTAGATGAGACGCCAATGGGGCCATTCCTCGAGATTGAAGGATCAAAGGAAGGAGTGCTTGACATCGCAAAAAGACTCGGATTTAAAGAAAAAGATTTTAACAATAAATCTTATGGAACGCTCTGGGAAGAATACGCGAAGAAAAATAAAATCAAAGGAGACATGGTATTTCCTAAGTGAAGAGACCAAAGATAAAAAAGGAACATGACAACAACAAACAAAGATGCTAAAGCAGAGTTTATGATTGAAGCGCCCGTTCTTCAAAAATTAAAACCAAAAATTCATGAACTTATAGAGCTGCTCAAAAAAACATTGGAAGCAAAGCAACCTATTCTCATTAGGCATCACGCGGACGCGGATGGCTATACCGCGGGAATTGCGTTAGAGCGCGCGCTTCTCCCTTTAATAGCTGCGCAACATCGACGAGAAAGAGATGTTTCATATTATTACCAGCGGCTTCCCTCACTCACCCCATACTATGCGTATGAAGACGCGACAAAAGACATCCAAACATTTCTGAGAAACGCGGAACAGTTTGAAATGAAAGCGCCACTCATCCTCCTTCTCGACTTTGGATCAGGAGGAGAAAGCCTTGCGGCGATACAAAAAGTAAAAATCTATGGAGCAACAGTCGCGGTCGTCGATCATCATCCCGCTGATGAGCACATCACGCAGGCAACAGAAGTGCACATTAATCCGCATCTTGTGGGATCAACGTATGATTTCAGCGCGGGAATGCTGTGCGCGGAGATTGGGCATCTTATTTGCGAGGAAACGAAGAACAATTATCCACACCACTTTTATTTTATCGCGGCAGTGTCAGGAACAGCGGACAAAGTCGCGAGCGAAGAATACAAAAAATACATGGCAATGGCTAGCCATCACGGCTTTGCGAAAGAGTTTGTCCACAAAGTCGCGAGCGCGTTGGATTATGAAGCGCACATTCTTGGTCCAACATCAGGAAGAGAGATTGTGCAAGATATTCTAGGAAGAGATGAAAAGAAACAGCACAAATTATTAGCGCTTGCAGAAAAGCAACTGGATAAATTGTTTACCGCGCAACTAAGCTCTTGTCTTACATTCGCGGAAGTTGTTGAGAAGAAGCATTTCCTCTTTGTGAAAGTGCCTATTGAACAATTAAGCACGAGCAGAAACGCGTATCCTCCACGAGGAAAATCAATCGGGTTAGTGAGCCAGCATTTCGCGGATCAAAATAAGAAGGCACTCGTCGTAGGAATTGGATCATCCTCATTCAATTTTCGCTGTAATAAAGAGATCAAGGATTTTGATGTCAATCAATTTATTACATTATGCAAAAAGAAATTTCCCTACGCGCAGGTTTCTGGTGGAGGCCATAAGCAGGCAGGCTCGATTATCTTCGTCGCGGCAGCGTATAAAGAGATGTACGATGCGTTGGAAGAGTATGTTAATACGTTGAAAGAGTAGAAACAAACAGAAACCAATTCTCAAATCGCTAAACACACAAAAGAATCGCCATTCTGTCCTTTTGAATCCCTAAATATTTTTTATTTTGTAATAAAACGATTTTAGAAGAAAAGAGAGAATGCAGTGATCAAGTAAACAAGCGCAGTCATGAAAATAAATCCTGAAAATTCTTGTGCGAGGAATATACACTTTCTCCAAAAACTCATTTTTTCAAGAGAGGGAAAAAGAGAAACAACCCACAAAACTACGACAACAAGAAAGAGCGAAAGCGTAAGAAAAAATACATCCTTATCCGCACTCGCCAGAAAGAGTGTCAGCGGGGAAATATACAGAAATCCTCGAAAAATATCCTCTTTTTTATCCTTTGTTCTCCAAAAAAGAAAAACATAAACCAAAAAAAGAACAAAAAAAGGAAGTATTTTCTTGAAATCAGAGAAATAAAGAAAAAAGAGAGCAGGAGCAAGAAGAATAGTGAAAGAGAACAGAGAAGTCAAAACATCAATTTTCTTTTTATAGAGAGAAATTTCTTCTTGTGCAAGGACAGACAAGAAAGAACCACCAAGAACTCCAAGCAGGAGTGAACTCATCTGCAACAAGAAATTTTGCAAAATAAAATTCATGAAAACCCCCCACAAAAAGATAGATAAGTAAAAAATAAAAGAAAAACTAAAATGTTTCTTTCTTCATCAATGCGCTTTCAACACTGAATTCTCCATTGCCATAGACAAGGACAACGAGGAATGCGCCAAAGAAGAGCAACGCAAGCTCTCCACCATTGGAGAGAGGGTTCATGCCCTGTGGAAAGTGCACCATAAAATACGCGACAAGCATTTCAACAACGCCAACAAGTGCTCCAAGTCGCGTGAAGAGACCAAGGATCAATAGAACACTAATCGCGAGTTCAAGAACGCCCGCAACACCCATCATGCTTGCAAGATCCACTGCTGTACCGCTGGGAATCCCAAACTTCATGAGACCGTGCATGAGGAACAACACTCCAAACACCAATCGAAATAATAATACAAAACACCTTTTCCTTTATCTGTATACGTTTCTAATAAACCCATAAAAACCACCCCGGTTTCTGTTTTTTTTATTTTCTCAAAATCTAAGATAGTGAAAGGAATCCTAATAGTATCGTTGCATGTTCAGATATGCTTTAAGCATATTGTACAAGTGCATGGTATCCTCCGCGACGAGAGAGTAAAATTTATCTGTATTAATTTTGTAAATGTATTGATCAAAAACAGCGCGCATGAAGAAGATAATCGGCTTTCCTTCCCATTTGCTTTCCCAATCTGTTTCAAGGTATCCATTAAAAGTAATCGCGACCTTTCCCTGCTGCATATTGACGCGGTGGTTGTCCTTCATAACCACAACATCTTTAATGTTCGTGAAAAGAAATACTATCTTCATAACTTCTTTTGCGTAATCGTTAACTTTTTTCCATGGTTCAATCTCAATCTCTATCTGCCGGCCTTCTTTGAGAACTTGCTCAAAATTTCTTTTTTCAAATTTATCAAATCCTTTTTCTCTGAACCATTTATCCATGACTC
The DNA here is from genome assembly GCA_016214075.1 of Candidatus Woesearchaeota archaeon. Taxonomy (NCBI): domain Archaea; kingdom Nanobdellati; phylum Candidatus Woesearchaeota; species Candidatus Woesearchaeota archaeon. Next base: position 8,171 of record JACRPI010000021.1, on the reverse strand, counting down.
TATAGAACTCGTTCACATCAAGTAAGCCTTGATAGTTTAATCGTAAGGTATCGACAACAATTCTTCGTTCAACCATTTTAGGCAGTTTAAGGAGGTTTCTTTATATAAAGCTTTTGGAGAGGAAGTTTTAGAGAAAAACTTCACCACACATCATAATGTTCATTCCCTTTCGTCATAAAGTTCAATGATTCTTTAATAACGTTCATGAGTTCGTAAGACTTAAAACGAAGCTTATCTTCCCAAAGCGTATCATACTTTTTCTTCCACATGTGAGTCATAAGAAAAGACATCATGGTTTTGTGGAATTTGCTCCTCCCCATACGTTCCGCGAAATCAACTTCTAAACCAGGAGTAATTCGAATAAGAATAAGTCCTCTTTGTAATTTTTTTGTTTGGCCATCTTTGACCACGTCAATGTCCATAACGTCCTGAAACTGAAAATGAATGTTCATCCAATACATGACAAAATCAGTCACCTTTCTATGCGCGTTCCAGTCAAAGGAACGCTCTTTGCCACCTGTTTGCAGCATAATGCTTTTGTATTTAGATTCGTGCACTTGATATCCTCTCGAAATAAGCCAATCATGGACAATTTTGTACAATTCGTTAATATCAAAGACACCTTTATAGCGAAGAACCTGAGAAAGGGTGTCATCTTTTGCGCTTCCGATCTGTCCTTTATCAAAACCGGGAGATCGGAGAAATCCTTCCATGCCTGCCATAGACTAATTTCTGGATGATGATGGATATAAAGGTTTCTGTGTTGCCCTCTAAAATGAAAAAAATCTTTCTAAATACACAAAGAATTGTTAGAGTACCATTCTTCAATTGTCTTCCTCTTGATTCTGAGTTCCATTCAATTTTTCTTCTAAAGCTTTTTTTATTGTTGAAACGTATAAACGCAATTGTAATTGAATCTCTTTCCAATCTTGTTGTATGATATCCTTGCCTTCATACTTATTCCTATTTCGTGTGTTTCTGATCTTCTCAAAGAAATTCCAATCAAGCTCTAGTTCAGGGAATTTTATACAAATATATGCAAAACATCCTTGATGATTACTTATTTTGATTCCATTGCATTTAATCAGTGCCTCGCAGAGTTCTCGCAAAACGTCATAATACAAGGTATAAATAACTCGCCAGTTTATTATCTGTTGTTTAAGAAGGAATTCAATATACTCCGCATTTTCTACTGCTGCATTTCGCATCTTTTTAATAAGAGAAAAATCAGTTTCGCTTATTTTAAATTCTCCATCAACTAGAAATAAATCATACACTTCTTGAGCTGTCTTTTCACGCATGTAATGTCGCCTCAAACGGTTCGATAGTTCCTTTTACATGAATTCCCGCAAGGATATTTGGAATAACGGACGGTTCTAATCTTTTTAACGCTTCTGCTTTTTCATAGTGAAAAACTTGTATTTCTCTTTTTAGTTTTTTTTCAAAGTATCCTTTTTCAAAGTCATTTACGTTTCCAAAAATAAAGAGATCTATGTCGCTTTTATCATGCCAATCTGCCCTTGCAAAACTGCCGAATATAATAACAGTCTTCGCATCTTTAAGCGTACTTAAATGTTCTAAAAAACCCGTTTTCTGAAATGTAGTAAGCGCATACAATTTTTTTTGCACCTGAAAAGAAGGATTTTTATAATTCGCGAGATAATAAGGCATTTTCCCTTTTTCTTTTATTTTGTGTATTAGGTTTTCTCTTTTCAGACGTTGTAACCATTTGTTTGTTTGCGCTCTGCTTAAGCCTGACTTTTTGAGAAGCTCCTCAAAATGCCAATATTTAGTGGTATAGTTGAAGAACAGTTCTTTGATGTTCTCTTTCCGTTCCATAATAGTATGGATAAGCATACTAATATAAAAATCTTTGTTTGTTGGCGCAAGTGCAAACAGAATGGCATTAAACCAAATTTTACAATAAATATAAAAGCAAGCGACGCATAACAATATCCATGACCAAACTCACCCTCCTCAACGCGAAAGGAACACGAGATTTTCCGCCAGAAGAACAGATTCTCAGAAGCAAGATCCAAAACATTCTCGTAGAAACATTCGAACTTTATGGCTTCTCCCCATTAGAAACACCAGTTCTTGAACGATTTGACATTCTCTCCAGTAAATATGCGGGGGGAGCGGAGATTCTTAAAGAAACCTTCAAACTCACGGATCAAGGAAAAAGAGAACTCGCGCTACGATATGATCTTACAGTTCCATTATGCAGATTTATTGGCATGACTCCTTCAATCAAATTTCCATTCAAACGCTATCAAATAGGAACAGTCTATCGCGATGGTCCTGTCGCGTCAGATCGCCTCAGAGTATTCACCCAATGCGACGTGGATATTGTTGGCGCGAAAAGCATGGCAGCGGACGCGGAGTGCGTGAAGCTCGCGGAATTTGTGTTCAAAAAACTCAAAATAAAAGCAACCATTGAACTGAACAACAGAAAATTCCTTGACGGATTATTAGAAGATCTTGACGTTCCTGAAACAAAATGGGTAGACTGCATTCTCATCATTGATAAAATGAAGAAAATTGAGCAGAAGCAGATGGAAGAGGAACTGAAACAGGTCGGTCTTGAAAAAGAGCAGATCACCAAAATTCTCAAAATCCTGAAAGAAACAAAAGGAACAAATGAAGAAAAAATAAAAACGCTCAAGAAACAACTCAAGGGCAAAAGAAGCAATGAGGGGCTTGCGGAAATCGAACAAGTTCTTGCGGCAATTCCTGACGCGGATAAGAGAAATATCCACTTCATGCCAACATTAGCGCGAGGGCTTGCGTATTATACAGGAACAGTCTATGAAGCAGTGCCAATGGACAGCGACATCCATTCTTCAATTGCCTCTGGCGGCAGATACGACAAAATGATTGGACAATTTTTAGGAACAAAACTCGAATATCCTGCGGTAGGCATTAGCTTTGGACTAGATCGATTATATATTATGCTTGAAGCACGAGAAAAAAACAAAATCAAAACAATTACAGAAGCATTTGTTATTCCAATTAATGAGAAGAAAGAAGCAGAAGAGCTTGTACGAAAACTCCGAGAAGCAGGAATAAAGACAGAAACAGATATCATGGAACGCGGTCCATCAAAGAATTTGCAGTACGCGGATTCCTTAAAGATTCCATTTGTCCTGTTTGTAGGGGAAGAAGAAGTGAAGGCAAAAAAATTCAAGCTCAAAGAGATGAGCAGTGGAAAAGAGTATAGCGAAACTGTTGATGGAATTGTTGAAAAGATTAAAGAACGTCGAAAAGAAGAGTAAATGTATTCTATAATACTAAAGAGCACTGATTCACAGTTCTAGAAAAGAGTTCCACAAAACTCATAAATCTATAAGTTCTTAATTTTTATAAGGATAAAGTATAAATCATTCCTTGACTATACATCTAAAAGGGGGTAGTAAGAATATGTCAACACAAATTAAAGAGCTTATTAAGCCTATACCAATAGTGCCATACTCCATGAACATAGCAGGGATAGCAGTAACAATGGACTTGAACAAAACGCATTGCGTCCTTGTTGAACACGTGGATGGATCACTAGGAATTATCGCGGAAAAGGATATTATTCGAAAAGTAGTAGCGCGATGCAGAGATCCTTCGAAGATTAAAGCATACGAGATTATGACACAGCCGATAATAACCGCAGATGGAGAAACAGATATTAAAGACGCTATTGAGATCATGCGTGAGTGCAAGATCCGAAATTTAATTATCACCAAGGGAGATAAAATTCTTGGAGTGGTCAAACGAACAACAATTCTCAACAGCATTAAATTTGAAGAAGAAGAAGATTGGACAGCAGAAGTTCCTACGCAACAAACAGTCCATACAAAGGAGTTAAGATTATAAACTTCCGTTCAGAACAAAAATATAAATACTTCAACAAATAGAATTCTTCCATGCGCAAAAACACAGAAGTCGCAAAAATCCTGTACCAGATCGCGGATCTTCTTGAAATACAGGATGTACAGTGGAAACCAGCAGCGTACAGAAAAGCTAGCCAAAGTGTCGAAAGCGCTTCTGAAGACATTAGTGTTCTTGTCAAAGAAAAGCGACTGCATGAACTTCCTGGTGTTGGAGAACATATTGGAACAAAGATACAGGAGCTTGTAGAAACAGGAAAACTGCAGTATCTCGAAAAACTGAAAAAAGAAACACCTATTGATATAGAAAGTCTTTCAAGAATCGAGGGGCTTGGCCCAAAGACATTGAAACGACTCTGGAAACAACTGAAAATCAAGAATATTGAAGATCTCAAGAAAGCAGCAGAGACAGGAAAGCTCGCAGAAGTAGAAGGAATAGGAGAAAAAAAGCAACAGCAAATTCTCGAAAGATTGCGACGCCTCAAAACACAAGGTCCTGAGCGAATGCCGTTAGGGATTGCTGCGCCCATCGCAGAAGAGATCGCAAAAATATTGCGAGCAGTACAAGGAGTGCAGCAAGTGGAGATCGCAGGATCATACAGAAGGGGCAAAGAAACAGTGGGGGATATTGATATTCTTGTTGCCGCGACAGAAGCAAAGCGAGTGATGGATGTTTTTGTTGCGATGAATGGTGTTGCGGAAATACTTGCGCAAGGGTCAACAAAAAGCAGTGTGCGAATGGAGAATGGATTACAAATAGATATTCGCGTTGTGCAAAAAGAGCAATACGGTTCTGCGCTCCAATATTTCACAGGAAGCAAAGAGCATTCTGTCGCGTTACGAACAATCGCGGGAAAGAAAGGATTGACGCTCAGCGAGTATGGATTGTTCACCATAAAAGAAAAGAAACTTGTCGCAAGCAAAACAGAAGAAGAAGTCTACAATAAGTTAGGACTGCAATATATTCCTCCTGAGATGCGGGAGAATCGTGGTGAGATTGAACTCGCGCAAAAGAAGAAAATTCCAACGCTTGTTGAACTGAAAGATATCAATGGAGATTTCCAGACACAGACAACGTGGAGTGATGGAAGTCATACAATTGAAGAGATGGCAAAAAGAGGGGAACAGCTGGGATGGAAGTTTATCACTATCACAGATCACGTCGGGGGGATTGGAATTACAAATCCGCTTGATGAAAATCGCTTGCAAAAGCAGGCTCTGATGATTGACAAGCTCAACAAAAAGATGAATATTCATATTTTCAAAGGAGCGGAGATTGATATCACAAAAACAGGAGCACTTGCGCTTTCTAAAAAAGCATGCAAGGAGTTAGATGTCGTGCTCGCATCCATTCATTCCTCATTTAGAATGCCACAAAAAGAGATGACAAAAAGAGTTTGTTCTGCATTGGAAAATTACCCTATTCATATTCTAGGGCATCCAACAGGTCGCTTAATCAACCGCAGAGATCCATTAGATTTTGACGCAGAAAAAGTGTTTGAAACAGCAAAAGAGCGAGGAGTATTTTTGGAGATTAATGGACAGCCCTCTCGCATGGATTTGAATGATGTACATGTGCACAAAGCGCGAGAGCTTGGTTGTCAGTTTGTCGTCAGTTCTGACGCGCACGCAGTGGATCAGTTGGAGTATGTGAAGTATGGTCTTTTGACTGCAAGAAGAGGATGGTTGCAGAAGAAGGATGTGTTGAATACGAAGACTGTTACGCAGATTGAGAAGGTGTTGAGGAAATAATTTATTTCACAAATGCAACACCACCAAAACTGTGAAACTCTTTATCCCCAGTCAGGAAAAGAAGTCCGCGTTCTTGTGCCATAACATATCCTAATGCATCTGCATAAGAAATATTCTGCTTCACATATTTCAAGCGAAATTTCGCAGCAAGAACAATGTCTTGGTCTTTAATGTCAATTTTCAAAGGAAGATATTTCTGAAAATATGTATCTGCAACAGCAGAGCCAAATGATCTGAGAAGATGAAAATAAAGTTCATAGAGTTGAAGAAGGGTTGTATAGCCTTCAACGTCAGCATATTTCTCGTAATTTTTATTTCCCTTAATGATCTCAAGAAATGCGTAAGTATCTAAAAAATACTTTAGAACCATTCTTTTCTCAACTCATCCTTTACTTTTTGAGAATCAATTTTCCATTCTTTTAGTGTTCCAAAGGTTTCCCTAAGAATATTTTTTGGCTTTACTTCTAAAGTAATCTCTTCATTAGCGGAGATGTGTTCTCTCATGACAATCTCTTTAGGAAGAACAATCCCAATAGAATTTCCCCACTCTTTTGCTGTTGCTTTGAACTGTGACATAATTAGACTATAAGTATAACTAATATATAAATGTTTTCGCATGAATAGACCTTACGCTTCAAGTTCTTCACCAGTAAACATGTCTATTGATAGTTTAGAAACAAGATGAGGAACATCTTTATTATCTTTTTTCTTGACTTCAATGATTCCAATTCCTGCAAGATACTGAATGTTTCTAAAGACTACTTCGTATGGTTTATCCAGTTCTTGCGCAAGCTGATAAATACTTTTAATGTTATTTCTATAAATTCTTTGGATGAGTTTAATTCTTTCAGGACTAAACACTTTGTTAAATGTTTCTGGAGTCATCACTAATCCTTTTTCAGCATCATCTAAAGTGCCTGCTTCTATTTTTTTGTTTATTTCTTTATTGTACTTGCTTATTGAGGTAACAACTTTAATTTTTAGCATAGTTTGAGCATATATGACTTAGTAAGTCATATATTTAAAGTTTTCGATAGAATTCTACTTCGTCAAACAAACAACCACATCATCAATCAAGAATGTATGTTCTGCCTGACTGACCATGCCTTTGGAAACTTCAACAAGTGGCGCGTGTCCTTGCACATTGCCGTTCATTTTTAATTGCGCCAAAGCCAACGAAACCTTATTCACGCCATGTTTTTCATCGAGCCATCGTCGTGCGAAAGGAACGTGCTGAAATTTCTCAATATCCTGCATCATTTGTCGTGCGATTGGACTGCGCACAGGCCGATGAGAAACCTCTTCAAAAATCACAGTCTCACCAGCATCTTTAATTCTTCCTTCACCAGTTGATGCGAATGGTTCAATTGCAATGATCATTCCTTTTCCCAAAACAACTTTCTCTTTGGTGTCATAGTTTGGAATAGAAGGTCCTGTGTGAATTTGATAGAGCGCAATGCCATGTCCAGATAAGTTTCGGATAGGCTGAAATCCATGCGACGTAATGGTTTCTTCAACCACGCGACCAATTTCTGCGACAGGCAAACCAATTTTCAGAATCTTCATAGCGTTTGCGAGTGCTTGCTGCGATGCTTCGACTAATTTTGTTCGTTTACCAGACAAGTCAATGGTATACGCGGTATCTCCAATTGCTCCTTCATAGCAAACACCAATATCAACTTTAATAATTTGATCGGAAAGAACAATGGAATCATTCAGAACAGGAGTGTAATGCGCGGCGATTTCGTTCAAAGAAAGATTCACAGGAAACGCGGGGAATGCTCCTTTTTCTCGAATCTTATCTTCAATAGCGTTTGCAATATCAAGCAATTTTGCTCCTGGTTTAATCAAGGATTTTGACCATTCACGAACATCAGAAGCGATTTTCCCTGCTTTGATCCATTTTTCTTTATCTTCTGGATTCATGATGTTTGGATATTGTTTCATGAAAGGAAAAAAGAGGGATTTGTTTATATGGTTTGCTGTTCGAAAAGCACAAACTATTTAACAAAGAAGAGAGAAAACAAGCACATGAGTTATCCAACAATAAACACAAAAGCGCCAGAGTTCAAATTACCAGACCAAAACAACAAACAAACGTCTTTGAAAGATTTCAAAGGAAAATGGGTTGTCTTGTATTTCTATCCAAAAGACGACACTCCTGGCTGCACAGTCGAAGCGATTGATTTCACCAAAGCAAACAAACAATTCAAAGAACTAAACGCAGTTGTTATCGGAGTAAGTCCTGATGACAACAAAAGCCACTGCAAATTTATTGAAAAACACAAATTAGATATTACCCTCCTCAGCGACACTGAAAAGAAAATACTGGAAGCGTACGGGGTCTGGCAGGAGAAATCCATGTACGGCAGAAAATATATGGGTGTCGCACGAACAACATTCTTAGAGCCTATCCCGAAAGGAATAAATAGTAGCTTTCTCATTGAATAGATATTAGGGAATGGGTCACGTGAGAATGAGAAGAGGTGACCCGATGGGATTAGTTGTTAGAGATGATGGTTGGAGAATTCCGGATGAACT
>JACRPI010000020.1 GCA_016214075.1 Candidatus Woesearchaeota archaeon | reverse complement strand
TCTTGCTTGTCTTATCAAACCGTTAATTTTTTGTACTATGCCTTTCTTCTCTTTCATGGGAATCGCCTCACGATTCCCCCAACTGCAGCCTAACGGCTGCTTTTGGTTTTTTAATCTATCGAAAGATTTTCACCAGAGCCGAAGGAGGGAAGAAAAGAAAAAGAGTAAATATACCACCAAAAAGGAGTAAAATATATAAAGAAACGAGGGATTCTGAGCACTATGACAAAAATAGTTCACGAATACGATCAAGACAGATATAGAGCATGTTTAACTGAAGCTGTAGCGCAAGCAGGAAGAGGATCACTTACTGTTGAAGGACTTGATGCAATTCTTGCGCGATATACGACAAATGGAGCACAACCAGCATTAGATGTTGCAGTTCAAGCAAGATCTGTAGAACAAAAAGGAACATCACAAGAGAGATTAGACCAAATCCGCGATACAATGACGCAAGTCTACCTTGGTAAACGGGGAAGACCTGGAGAAGGCACTGCGCAAAATAAAGAAGAAGCAGAGTTTGCGGCATCCTATTTTCTTGACTTACTCATTGGAAAATATGTTGATTCTGAGACAAAAGAAACAAGAATAAAAGAAGACTATACAACAGAGCAAAGATTAACGCAGGCATTGAGTGCAACAACAGATTATATGACAGGAGGAATGGATTTATTCAGAAAAAAACAAGATTATTGTTCCACAGAAAAAATGAGAGAGATGTATAATGCGGCAGTTCAAGTGCTTGAAAAAGTAGTATTCACAAATATGTATGCAGTAGGAAAAGCGTTCTTAGTTTTTGGAACAGACGGATATCTTAGAATAATTACAAAAGAAGAAAGAGTCGATAAAATTCTCAACTCTGGAAAATCCCTAATAACAGAAGAAGAGCTTGAATATGTGAATAGAATAGGAAAACCAGCGCTTGTTGTATGGGCAAAGAAGAAAGACTTGTATGATAAGAGATAAGAACAGGTAAACCTAAAGATTTTCTTTCACTTTGCGCACAATACTCGCAACATCCATCCCATGCTTCTTATATAAATCCGCAAGACATCCAGTTTCTCCGAATTCTTGCATCCCAACAGAAATAATTTTGTTGCCTTGCCCAACTTGAGACAAAGAATACGCAACTTCTCTGCCCAAAATTTTGTGATGGGCGTCATGCACAGTCACAAGAGGTACACCAGAGGGAATGAGTTTTCTGAACGCATCCGTATTCAAGTGCGATAAACTAAACACATCAATGACGCGAGCAGCAACACCTTCTTTTTCAAGCAAAATAGCAGCTTGCATCGCCAAATCCAACCCAGCTGCGGAACCGAGTAAAACAACAGAAGGAAGAACATCATGAGCAACATCTTTCACCACGCGAGCGCCTGTTCCATGAACAATCGCAGAGCGAGAATACAAAGGCAACTTCTGCCGTGTCAATCGCAAATATGCTGCTTTATTTTCTGTATAAACAAGTTTCATAATTTCTTGTGTTTCATTCGCGTCAGCAGGCTCGTAACTTTCCATTCTAAAAAGATCAGCCATGAGAGAAGGAACAATGGTTGATTGATGCGAACCGCCATCCCATTCAACTCCTAAACCTGCGTGTGTTCCAATAATTTTGACATCCGCCTCTGCGTAACAAATAGAATTTCGAATCACGCCCAAACATTCTTTGACAAAAATATCAAATGTTGCCATCCATGGTTTTTTTCCAGAATATGCGAGCCCTGCCGCGACACCAGCCATGTTTGCTTCTGCGATACCGACTTGCACAAATCGACCGAGAGGATTTGTTGCGCTGAATGTGCCAAACTGTTTCGCGAAATCATCCATCTTCACTGAACCGCCAACACCTGCAGTCACACAAACAACGCGAGAATCTGCTTTTCCTAACGCGACAATATATTTTCCAAACGCGTCGCGTGTTGCGCTTGGTTGTTCAAATGAAACAATTTCTGGAACAACGCCGATGTGTTGCACAAGTGGAACAGTGTATTTTTCTCTCTCCGCAGCAGTCAATTGCGCAGAAGAAATGTATGAATCAACACTCCCTGGAAATTGCGCGTCGAGAACAGAAATCTGTGCAAGACATTCTTGTATTGCGCGATCATACTCTGCTCCTTTTGGCGCTACTCCATGCCAAGAAGAATCTCCTCTTCGTGCAGCGTCTGCCATAAACGTAATGCCTGCGCCTTTGATGGTATCAAGTAAAATCATCACAGGAACATGGTCTTGTTCTTGAATTTGGCGCGCTTCAGCAATTGCCCAATGCAATTTTTCGACATCGCTTCCATCAACATGAATAGTTGCCCAGCCATAGCTTTGCCATTCCTGCACAAAATTGCAGGGAAGAACATCTTTAACTGCGCCATCTTGATCCACTTTATTGTAATCTAAAAAAGTAATCATGTTATTAAGTTTGAGAACACCAGCGGATTTTGCTGCTTCAGTAATGCCGCCTTTCGCGGATTCTCCATCACCAATAATTGTATAGACTTTGTATTTTTTCTGATCTAATTTTGCGGCGATAGCCATACCCACTGCAACACTTAATCCTTGTCCAAGCGGACCACCACAGGTTTCAACGCCAGGTGTTTTCATATTCAAATCAGTATGTCCTTGTAATCTGCTTCCAAATTTACGCAGTGTTGTGAGTTCTTCTTTTGGAAAAAAGTCTGCGTAGGCAAGCGCACAATAAAGCGCAGGACAAGTATGTCCTTTAGAAAGCACAAGGCGATCACGATCAGTCCATAATGGATCTTTTGCGTTGTATTTCAAAATCTTGCCAAAGTACAAAACACTGAGAAGTTCGATGATAGATAAACTGCCACCAGGATGTCCGCTACCTGCAGTCGCGATTGCTTTAATGTCTTCATGGCGCAAGTGCGCAGCGATTTTCTTGAGCATCCCAAAGTCAACGTCGGTCATAAGAAGAGAAAACAGAGCTGGTTTTTTAAAGCTTGTTAAACAATAGGCTCCGGTGAAAATCTCTGAGAGAAAATTGTTTTTACTCAGCAGCAATCTCAATCATGTAGTCAAGAATTTCCGTCTTATACGAAGTTCCTTCAAGAACAGGAAGTGTGTCAACAGTATATTCTGTATTTATCGCGTTATCTAGTCCGTTCACGCGAACCCAACGAAGATATTCAGTTGCAAGATTGTTGATATCAACAGAATGTTGTACAGTCGGCTGCACATGATCTTCTGATCGCTGGACAATCACAAAATAATCAACAGGAAGATATGGAACATACCGCAATGCTTCTCGTTCAACCCAATACTCTTCATCGTCGCAAGTAATTCCAGATTTGACAGCACCATGTCCTTCAGAAACGCAGCCGACAGAAGTATAATATCTATTGACAGGTCCTTCCCATTCTATGTAAAATTTCATGTCAGGTTGATATCTGCCAAGCATTCCTGTTGCCATAGTCACGCCATAAGAAAATGAAACAAGTCCCACATTGTCTGGATCAACGCCTTCAAAGTCAGAGAGGAAGCGATAGAGTTCATACAACCCATCCTGCTGCGCGTAGCCGTTATAATCTTCTTCGCCAGTGCTTTCTCCACGACCATCTGCGTCAAAAACAAGAGCAATAAAACCATTTACCGCGTATTTCTGCGCATCCAGAATAAAATTATCTTTTGTTCCTATTCCTCCTGGAATTAAGATGACTGCGGGATATTGATTTGAAGAAGATGCATCATTCGGTGCATACACCACAACAGCAAGTTCTGCACCAGTTGTTGGATTTATGACAGTGTATTTTGAAGTAATAATGCCACGCGTTGAATCTTCTGTTTCAGAAATTTTTGTGGAGGAAATAGAAGTTGTCCATGCTGTTTCTACTGAAACTGGTTCGTAAGTGTAGGTGTCCATGTCGTAAGATGATGATGAAGGAGAAGAACCAGAATCTGACGAAGAAGATCCTGATGAAGGAAGAGAACAATCTTCTGCGCAAATACCTCGTTTGAGCTCAATTGCGTCACAAACACCATCACCGCAGCGCTGTGCGAGAAGAGAACCTACTTCTGCTTTAGTCTCTTGATCCTCTTTGTCTTCACAGGAAGTAAGAAATAAAAGAAATAGTAAAGAAAGGATCAAAAAGTAGTTTTTCATGAGAGTTTTTAAGAGGGAGTACTATAAAAAAGTTGTTAAATCGCTAAGCTCATTTTTTGAATCGCTCCGCTGCTTGAACAGAATTTATCTTTTATTATGATTATTAATAAAGATATAAAGAAATAGTGAGAGAACCACAAAGAAGAGAGAATTAATCTTATAAATGAAAAGAATTTTCCCAAAATCGCAAAGCATATAAATCTCTCCAAAAACAAAAATTCTATGGCACAGACAACATTGGGAGAAAACACTGAAGACAACAAAATCAAAGCAGTGGAACTCGCAAAAGCGCAACGAGAGATCGGCGTCGCTGAATTCTTCGCGAAAAACAGACATCTTCTTGGCTTCGATAACAAAAGAAAAGCGCTTCTTACCACAATCAAAGAAGCAGTAGACAACTCCTTAGACGCGTGCGAAGAAGCGGAAATTCTTCCAGAAATCCAAGTAGAAATTATTGAAATCGCGGATGAAAAATTCAGAATTATTATTGAAGATAATGGTCCAGGCATTGTCAAGAAACAAATTCCAAAAATCTTCGCGAAACTCTTGTATGGAAGTAAGTTCCATCAACGAAGACAATCGAGAGGTCAGCAGGGTATAGGAATTAGCGCAGCAGTGATGTACGCGCAACTCACCACAGGAAAACCCGCAAAAATTCTCTCTAAAATCGCGAAAGACAGACCTGCAACATATATGGAATTAATGCTGGATACGAAAACAAATAATCCTCTAATAAAAGCGGAAGAAGAGAAAGACTGGCCAGAAAAAGAACATGGAACACGTATTGAAATGGACATTGAAGGAAGTTATCAAAAAGGAGACCAGTCTGTGGATCAGTATTTGAAAGAGACAGCAATCGTGAATCCACACACGACAATAATTTATACAAATCCAAAAGCAGAACAAATTATTTTCCCGAGAGCGACAGAAGTAAAACCGAGAAAAGCGCAGGAAATTAAGCTGCATCCGTATGGAGTAGAACTTGGAATATTACTAGATATGATGCACGCGACAGAAACCAGAACATTGCAGGCATTTTTTACCACAGAGTTCAGCAGAGTTGGTCCAAACACCGCAAAAGAAATTTGTTCCAACGCGGCAATATTGCCAAACATGAAACCAAATGAGGTTTCAAGAGAAACTGCGGAAAAAATAATTGCGGCAATAAAAAAGACAAAAATAATTGCGCCACCAACAGATTGCATTGTTCCGATTGGCGAAGAACTGCTCGAAAAAGGATTAAAAAAAGAAGTCAACGCGGAATTTTATGCGGCGTGCTCACGCCCAGCAAGTGTGTATAGGGGAAATCCGTTTGTCATCGAATGCGCGATTGCGTATGGCGGTGATCAGCCTGCGGAAGAGCCAATGACAGTGTTGCGATTCGCGAATAAAGTTCCATTATTATTTCAGCAAGGAGCGTGCGCAGTCACAAAATCATTGATTGGGACAAATTGGAGAAGTTATGGGTTATCGCAAAGTACTGGCGCGCTTCCAATGGCGCCGATCACGATTGTCATTCACATTGCGTCAGTTTGGGTTCCGTTTACCAGCGAGAGCAAAGAAGCGATCGCGCATTATCCTGAGATTATTAAAGAAGTAAAGCTCGCGGTGCAAGAATGTGGACGAAAACTCAGCAGTTATATTTACAAAAAGAAAAGAATTGGGGAAGAACTCAAAAAGCGAGGATATATTGAAAAATATATTCCGCATATTGCAGAAGCGCTCAAAGAACTTGTGGATAATAAAGATTATCAAACAGAAAATGTTGAGACCAGTTTGAAAGAAATACTTGAAAGAAAGCGAGGAGAAATTGAAGACATTGAAGCGGATAATCAAGAGTTTGATGAATCGTTTGCGAATATAGGAAAGAAAGAGAAGAAGCCAAAAAAAGAAGGCGAAGAAGCTGAAGAAAGCACTGATGAAGATACTGATTAGACGATGAAAAAAATTTAGGTGACACTATGGCGGGAGAGAAAAGCGGCAAAGACATCATAAAACAAATGCAAGATATTGCTGTAAAAATTTACAACACCATCCTCAAGAAAGAAAACCCTTCTGTCAACATTCCATTACGATCATTAAACAATGTTAAATACGACGAGAAAGAAGGCTATTTTGAATTGATTGGAAAAGAAAAAGAGCGAACACTCACTGCGTCAACAGCAAAAACATTCGCGCAGACATTGCGCATGATGGCAATGTCCAAAGATCTTATCAAAAGCGATGACATTGCGACAAAGAGAGAGGCGTATTACATCAGCAAAAACTGGGGAGACGCGAAGTTTTTAGAACAGCCAGAATCTGATAACGTCATGGACGACATTGAAGCAATGCTCATGACCAACAGAGAACAAATTGGGTTTGTTCCTGAAGAAAAAGGCGGCGCAGTTGCAGGACAACTCGTTGTTATTGACAAAGATGAAAATGGAAAAGAGTTGAAAATTGATTGTACTAAATTTGGTTCTGGCGCGTATTCTGTTCCTGTTTCTGTTGAACATTTACGATTTGAAACAAAAGCAGAGTTTATTCTCGCGATTGAGACAGCAGGTATGTTTCAGCGATTAGTCAAACACAATTATTGGAAAAAAGCAAACTGCATTTTGGTTTCGATGGGCGGCGTTCCAACGCGAGCATGCAGACGATTTATCAGGCGATTAGCAGATGATAAAAAATTACCAGTCTATGTGTTTACAGACGGCGATCCGTATGGATTTTTTAGTATTTATCGAACATTGAAAGTAGGATCTGGAAACGCAGCGCACATCAACGAATATTTCTGTGTTCCGCAGGCAAAGTTTATTGGCATTACACCGCAAGATATCATTGACTACAAATTACCAACACATCCGTTGAAAGAAGTCGACAAGAAAAAGATCAAGGATGTCATCAAAAATGATCCATTCTGTATTCATAGTAAAGAGTGGCAGAAAGCGTTGAAACAATTAGCGGATATGGGAAAACGTGCAGAACAGCAGGCGCTTGCGCAGCACGGGTTAAACTTCGTCATCAGCGATTATTTGCCGCAGAAACTGAAGAATCAGAAAACGTGGCTGCCGTAAAGTTCATAATCTTTTTTTTGTATTGCTAAAATACATCTGCTTGCATTCACCTATTTTATCGTAAATCATGAGCGTGGTCTTAAGTGTTGTATCAAATAGAACATATGATAATACCGTACCACCACTAAGAGTTTTACCACCATTAGTTTTTAGAGTATCATAGAATGCAATAGTGCTTTCATATCCTCTATTTTCTTTGTAGCGAACGAGCGTTGCAATAATTAATTGACATCTTGGAACACTGGACCGAGAAATCTTTTTCGCTCTAAGAAGCTGTCTTCCTTTATCACGAAGTTTGCTTTGAGAGACAATTATGACATCTGATGAAGCAATAGCATGTTTATCTAAAATCATTTGATAGCAAGCAGGTAATTGAGTTATATCATAAGATCGCCGCTCTTCATTTGAAGCCATACCTCGAACATCATCAACGAGAAGCAATAATCCTACATTTTGATAAAGATCTTTTGTTTTCGCGTAAAGTTCTACTCCTCTTTCCCAAAGAAAGAGATCTAAAACTGTTGGAGTTACCTTATAGCTATAATGACCAGCGTCAATAACAGTATTATCTGTAACAAGTTTTTCAAGTGAGTCAAGGAGGTTCATAACACCACTAAAAAGTAACAAACAGATAAATAAAACTTCGTAATATTTTTTTTACAAAAAGGCAAAATATATAAGGTTTAACTGCCATTAAATAAAAAAATGATTAAAATTGATAGAAAAGATAGAAAAATCCTGCGATGTCTCGATATGAATGCACGTTTGCCTTTGAAGAGATTAGCAAAAGAAGTAGGAATAGGCAGAGAAGTGGCAGAATACAGAATAAAACGTCTCAGGAAAATAGGAGTCATTAGTGGTGCACATACTGTATTCGATGTGCATGTGCTTGGATACCAATCATTTCGTCTTCTTCTAAGACTGTTTCATCTTCCTCCTAAAGATAAGAAAAATTTAATGGACTATCTTGTCCAACATAAGAATACGTGGTGGGTTGCGTCTGTTGGAGGGAGATGGGATGTTATTATCAATTTTATAGCAGAAGATGCAGCTGCTTTTAATGATATATTTGAGGAGATTGTAACAAGATATGGTGAATATTTACAACAATATGAATTATTAACATACATAGATATCCACGACTATCCTCGTAAATACATCATCTCTGATGAAAAGTATGGAGCTGATGAAACGCTTTTTTACCATACGATGAGACCAAAACAGGAGATCATTCTTGATAAAGTAGATTTTAAGATAATGAGTTTCATTTCTAATAATGCGAATGCAAATTATACAGAGATTGGGGAGAAAATTGGATTAACAAGAAATGCTGTAAAGCAAAGAATCTTTTCATTAGAGAAGAAGAAAATCATCTTAGGATATAGATTATCATATCATCCAACAACACTCGGCTATAACTCTTATCTTCTTCTTCTAAATATTAATAATCTTAAGAAAGATCGAGAAAAAATGTTATTAACCTATGCAGAAAAGAGTGCGAATATTATTTTTACTGTAAAACATATTGGAAAGTATAGAATTACATTTGAATGTGAAGTAGAAAATGAGCGTAAATTCCATGATCTATTAGTAGACATACGAGATAAATTTAATGATATTATTATTGAATTTGATTTTTTTCCAATATTTATGGATCATAAGATTAATTATTTTCCACTAGAATGAACGCTTCTGCCTGTTCTCTTGTTAATGTCGTAAAGGCGCATTTTAGGCAAACCATAGCATAAGTAAGGATATGCTCTACCTTAATCTCTTTTTCTTCGAGTGTTTGACCACAATCGGATTTTATCTTCCTTGGTAGTACCATAATATTTTCACTCAATAATAATCTGCAATCTATTTCTATCAATTGGCTCTAAGATAATTTCTTTCCCTTTTTTTAAGGAAAAAAATGTAGCAAGATTCTTAGGAATTCGAACATCGAGTGCATTTCCAACTTCAGATACCTTACTTCGCGCGCGAAGCCCCCATAAACCTCTTTTCTTCACTTGTTCTTCAATTTTATCAGAAGCGTCAGATTCAAATAATATTTCTTGACAACGATCACAAACTAACGCGTCAAAAATACCAATCTTTTCTCCAAGGAAATTATAAGGTACTTTTTTCTTAACATATTGTCCAGTATTACAGTTTGTGCATTTCATTTTCCTTTCCACCCTGTTGGTCTTCCTAAATGAACAGTTATTATCTTATAACGCCCATCCTCTAATTTTTCATAAACAACAGTAAAATGACGATATATGGTAATAAAATGGTTTCCTTCAATTATTTTTGGTCCTCGAATAATTGCTTCTGCAATTTCTATCCTTGAAATCCCATCATCATTCGCTTCATCTTGAGCGTGCTTTGTCATAAGCAAATCTTCTTTTGATACCATTCTTTTTACACTCGTATATACATGTTATAACTTGTTTTATTTAAATGTTTTGGAAAAATAGTAAACGACACAATTGACGCATAAAATATAATGTCGTTTGCTATTGTAATAACGGACAACAAGTATGTCTTATTTATGCCCGTTACTAAAAGCTGAAGAATCAGAAGACATGGCTGCCGTAACATTTAAATAAAATTATCCTATTCTTCTTTTATGAGCGAAATCAAAAAAGGAAAGTATTTGCATTTCAAAGGAATGATGGTTGAAGTTCTCGGCGTTGCTTTTCATAGCGAAACAATGGAAGAAATGGTCGTCTATACACACGACAATCCTGTCAGAGGAAAAGACGCGAATACGTTGTGGGTACGCCCAAAGAAGATGTTTCTGGAAAATGTTTTTGTTGACGGAAAAGAAGTGCCGAGATTTAGGTTTGTGGAGTAAAAGGCAAAAAAACTGACTATATTATCCTCCTTCTTTCCATCCCTAAACCTCTTCCACCTTTTCTTTTTTAGTGTCCCTAAACTTCTTCCGCATCTCTTTCTGTTCATCAGTCAAATGCGCACGCATCCCTTTCACACCTTTTTCTTCAGATTCTTCTTTCTGTAAATTTGCCAAAAAAGCACGTCTCTTCGCGTACTGGACAGGATTCTTAATGCGACCACATAAACCATCGGGCTGACAAATCTGCATATCTTTGTAATAGCCAGTATTATCACAGTTTGGAGGCATGACTTTCTTGCGCGTCTGTTCCGCGTACCGCACCTGCCCTTTCAATAATACTTCGCGAAGTGGTTCTGGATTTCGTTTGTTCCATTCTTCAAGCACAGCGTCAATCGCCGCGTAATCATAACCAGTGGAAAGCAAAAAATTCACGAGCATAAACAAGAATCTTTTCTTTCCATCTTTCATGCCTTGCAATCCTATTTTCATGCAGGGAGGAAAAAATTCAGCAGGAATCGCGTGCTGCAAGGTCTCTTCTTCAAACGCAGTGCCAAACTTTTTAACAATCTTCTCTTTTTCATCAGCAGCGTTATGATCATCTGGAAGCGCGTCAAATGCTTCTAAAATAAGCCGTGCTGCTTCGCCAGGAACAACATCTTCTGCAGAAAGAAACGGAAGCGCGACAGTCACGAGCTCTGGTTTTGCTTGTGAGCGATCAAACTGCAAGATTGCGTCAGGATCAAGAGGAATAGAACAAAGCCCAGATTTCTCGTGCAGCGAATAGGGCATACGATACAAATGTCTACTGGAAATCAGTACAGTATCAACCTGCAAGAGTGGACCAAGATCAAGTTCTTCCACAAAGGTGGTATTTTTACAATACACGCAGCGAACAACAGAAGAAACATCAAGCTTCTCCATAATTTTGCCACACTTGCCACAAACTTTGAATTTGTCAGTAGAAGTCCCCTCTTCTTTGTTTTCGCAATGAAGACAATGAAATTCTACTTTATCTTGTTCTTGTTTTTGCGCTTTTTTACAATTGCTGCATATTTTTTTAGAAAATTCATCTTCCCTTAAGCCAAGATCACGCGCAACGTTTGCGAGAGAATCATGCGCTTTGATATGCTCAAGCAATTTTGGTTTAATGCGGACAGTCAAATATTCCGCGATGCGCCGCACTCCTTCTGGAAAAAGAAGATGAATAGGTTCTCCATGCACTTCTTTGGGAAACGCTTCAAAAGGAACAGCGATGTGAAATCCTTTATTGCCGCTGAATTTCGCAGTGATACTTCTGATACCATGAAGTCGCAATTCCTGCACCATAAGATGACCGATAAGTTTTGAATAATCCCAGAGTTTGCAGTCAATGTCAAGAACAAGATCCCATCCTTTTCGTGCCTCATCAAGTTCTTGTTTTTTCATACCTGTCGAAATTTGCATCACGTTGCGCCAGCGTTCTTCGCTGACGTGGAATGAGGTTGCTCCTTTTTTCGCGAACTCAAGAACATCGCTTGGATAAGAGAGAATGTCTGGTCGTTTACCGAAACCACCATCGCCAAATCGAACAGAAACTTCTCGATCTTGCGCGGCGAGAACCATAGCTTCTTGAATATCCCGACGTTTGTAATGTTTGAGAAGAGTGCTAAGGTGGAGCATAAAAAGAGGGTATTTTTGAGATTTATATTGTTTTGGACTGAAAATGTTGAGAAAGTCGTTTCCTCTTTTCTGGTTCTGTCAGATAATTTTCAGAAGTACTTACTTTTTCATCACTTCTTTTTTCAAGTTCTTTTCTGGCAATTCCTGCAACAGCTCCTCCTTCCTCTGCAGCTTCTTTATTTTGTTCAAAGCCTTGCGCATCTTTATTCCGTGCAATTCGCGTTGTTGATGCTTCTCCAAGCATGGTAAAAATAAGTTCTAGATCATTCATGTGGTCCCTCAAATTCTCTTTTTTCAATCCCTTAAATTCTTTATATTCACTGGGCGTCATGCCAAAAGTGGCTTTTGAGATTTCTGCGGTGAGGATAGCATATTCCTTTTCAGTATTTATTGCTCGTTTATCCCATTCATCGGTAAGTTCATCTCTTATAGCAATGCCCCTTACTCTTTTCTCAATCCAATCATCAGAATAGCCTTTTGCTTTGTAAATCTCCTTCATGCGTTTTTGAGCTAATTCTGGATTTTCTATTTCCTGAACTCTTTCATAGCCAACCTGAGCTAACCATTGCTTAAATGGTTCTGCCTTGGGAGACGGAATTGATTGGATAATCCTAAACATATTTTTTGTATTGGAACAGTCTGTAAGCCTTAATTTGTCATCATCCGCTATTAATTTCAACTGTCCGATTTTTTCGGACACTTCAAATCCTTCATTTTGAAGCTTGATTTTTAGGTCAGACCAATACTTTCTGGCTCTATCGGTTTGTGTCAATGCTCCTATTATATCAACTACCGAGAACCACCATTCATCATTAAACCATGTCCTTCTGATTTTTTTATCCTGAAAAACAACTAATTGAGCATTCTCATTGGTCATGCTCTTGGTATATTTTTGTTCTTTATATACCTCACGGTTGCATGTCCAGTGGAAGAAAAAACAATCATCACTGAGAATAAAAGCACTGGACAAAGGGATTTGGCGAGTGGGGATGAGAACATGATGTGACTTCGTAAAATCCGATAAGTTAAATTCAATTGATTTTAGGCGCTAAGACGAAATTTTATATACTATGATAATTCTATTAATTGTATGAAGAAAAAAGAGTGTATCTTTTGCAATTTTAAAGATAAAGAAGTTCTACTTTATGAAGATAGTTTATGCTACGCAGTTATAAGTAAAAATCCTATCAATAAACATCATGTTTTAGTTATACCAAAAAAACATTATCAGGATTTTGTAGAACTTCCTAATGAACTCGCTTCGCATATCTTTCTTATCGCTAAGAAAATCTCTAAAGCAGTAAGAAAAATATGCAAATGTGATGCAATTAGTCATCTTTTTGACGATGATACCTCAGAAAGCGGATATAATCTTGTGGCACATTTCAAATTTCACATTATTCCAAGATTCAAAAAAGATATGCATATGATAGACTGGAGTCCGCTAAGATCAGATGAAAGTGATGAAGCTCGTTCTAAATATGCAAAAGACATTAAGAAATATCTAAAGTGACGCACCAGAAATCAACTCAAGCCACGCTGCGCTCTCGCCTTCAACTAGGAGAGTTTAACAGGAATTTCAGATGTTAATTTCACCTTTCCAACATTTTCTCACAAATCAACGCGGCATCAAAGAAGAATAAGTGGAATGCTTTAGTTCCTTTGAGCTGTTTTTCAAAGTATGTTCGTTCTTTCCAATACTGTTCAGGAGCAATCGTATACCGAAGCAATACTTTTTCTGCGTGCAATTCCTGAAGCGCCTGCAAAGTCTTCTGTCTGTCAAGAACACCTGCGCGAGCAGGAATGCGCTCCACGATTTTGTAAGAGACAAAAAATAGAGAATCGCAAAGAACAGTGCTCAGGAAAAATACTTTCTTCCCGACAACAAGCCGTACAAGTTCTTTGCTCTGCACAAGTTGAGCAAGCTGTTGTTCAGAAAAACAAGAGCCAAACGCTTCTGCGTCCATTCCTGTTAACGTCAGCGCGGGATTTGGTTCAAGAAGATGCGTGTAACGAGAAGTATCATCATGCTCCTGAAGTTGCGCAAAAGATAAAGACAGATCGCCATCCGAAGTTTCTGAACGAACAATATGAACATGCTCTGGCAGTAAAACAAGCTTTTTTTGCGCTTGTTTCAAAGCGCCAAAATAAAGCGTCAAACGATTCAAAGCGCCATCGACAGAAAGATATTCATATTCTGCGTCAAAAGCAGTATTCGAAATGTGCGGCGGTAATTCAAGCGCGATGTTTGGAGTAAGTTTCCCATACAGTTCAAGAAATTCTTTAATGTTCGGCTGAATTGTTTCAATGGTTCGTTCTTTTTCAGCAGGAGCGCGTTCTGGATCGCAGAAAATGACATTCGGCGCATGCTCTAAAAGCGCAATTTTACGATAGATGTCTGGTGAGAGAATATCGCCGCAGATAAAAGTAATATTCTTTATCCCCAACTTCTCCGCGTATTTTCGTGCAAGACCAACAGCGTCAGCATTTTTTTCAACAGCGATAACCTGTTTGCATGTTTTTACGAATGCAAAAGATTGAAAGCCAAATCCAGAACAGAGATCGAGGATAGTATCACATGCTAATCGTTCTGCGCGGTAGCGGGCAACAATTTCTGGAGTAGCGAAGCGTTTGTTTTCAGGAGAAATAGCAAGAACATCTTCTCCGATCAATTGCTTTGTTGTTTTAATGCGAGACATGCAATGGAAAAGTATAAGAGTCTTTAAAAAGAATGCTATCATTTAAAGAAAAGAGAGAAACAAAATGACAGAAACAAAAGAATATACCTGGAAAGATCTCTTCAGTCAAAGGATTGCGCCACTCATAACAGTCGACATTATCATCCGCTATAAAGGAGGAATCGTCTTAGTCGATCGAGCAAAAGAACCGTTTGGTTGGAGTATTCCTGGAGGTTTTGTGGATTTCGGAGAAACAGTGGAACAAGCTGCGATCCGAGAAGCAAAAGAAGAAACAAATCTTGACATCAATATTGATCGACAGTTTCATGTGTATTCTGATCCAAAGCGAGATCCAAGAGGAACGCATTCGATAACTGTCGCAATTATAGCAAATGGCAAAGGCACGCTAAAAGCGGGAGACGACGCGAAAGACGCGGAAGTATTCTCTTTAGACCAACCATTGCCGAAAATGCCGTTCGACCACAATAAAATTTTACAGGATTATATCAATGAAGATGCAAACGAGAATTAGGATGTCTTATAGTCTAAAAAATAACAACATTGGCCAGATGGAGCAAACAAGGTTCCCACACAAAGTGTGGGGTTCTTGTTTGCGAAATAGGGCGTGCGGAAGCACGACCGTCTGTGCCAATGATGTTGTTATTTTTTATTAAATATGAGAATATGGTTTTCGCAACAAAACAAGAAATTGAAGAAATTATTGAAAAGATAAAAGAAGAGATTGAAGAAGACAGACTTATCATTCTTGTTGAGGGAAAGAAAGACAAAGCAGCGCTCATGCATTTAGACATAAAAGAAAAGGTGTTCATTCTCAACGGCAAAGACATCTGGAATCGCTTGGAAGAAATCGCAAACAAGAACCAAAAAAAACACATTCTTATTCTCACAGATTTTGACAAAGAAGGAAAGAAATTGTACGGCAAAATCATAAAAGATTGTGAACGATTAGGGATGAAAATCGACAAAAAGTACAGAGAATTCTTTCAAAAAAGAACTAAAGTGAGTCAAATAGAAGGATTGGATACATATGTAGAGAATATCGCATAAAGAAGACAAGAGTAACTGAAAAAATAGTAACAAAAAACATCAGATAACAAATAAAAAAATAAGAAAAAAATAAATTAAAAAATATAGAAAATACTGCTTCTTCAGTTAAAACTAAAATTCTCTTTTAGGTCTTTTCTTAGAATAGCATTCTTTGCAAAAAACAGGTCGTCCTTCTTTTGGTTGGAAAGGAACTTCGCATTCCTGTCCGCATTCAGAACATGTTGCTTTGTGCATTTCTCGCGGTCCGCCGAAATCTCGTCTTTGGAAATTTCCACCGTTTCCGCCGCCTCTGTTAAAATCTCTCATTTTCTTTTTCCTCTGAGCATAGACCTTGTGTCTACGCTACAAGTTCTATGAATAAGTGGGGGTTTAAAAAGGTTCTCATGGAATAGTGGTTTTCGGACTACCCTCGAGAACGAAAGACTAATAAAGAGCCAGAAAACCAAAGATTGCATGTACATCCCCAAGCGATACGGCGAATCAAAGACAAACAAATGTCCGTTCTGTGAAAAGGATGCATTCTCGCAAAATAAGCAGAAGATTCCCACCTGCAAAGACCATAAAGACACGCAATTGCAAGAAGTAAAATGTGTCTGCGGCTCTTGGCTTGATATGCGGGAAGGAAAGTTTGGTGTTTTCTTTACCTGCATCAATTGCGGCGCGTTAAATCTGCGAAAAGTGTTGGAAATGAACAATATACAGAGACAAAAAGCAGTGGGAAAAGAAACAACAATGCCACAATACAAAGTACAGACAAAAGAAGGAACAAAGAGTGAAACACCACAGCAAGTACACAAGAAAGAACAACAAGTCTACATTCGCCCAAAAACACTACCGGAAGTAGAAAGAGAAATGGGAAAAGGCAAAGAAACAGTCATTCGTTCTGATGAATTGGATTTTATATGATTACTCTATTTTAGATGAGTCTGACAAGTATTAAAACAACGCGTACCAAACCAAATAACCAAAGTAAAGAAGATACAAAAGCAATAAAACAAATCCTTCTCGTCGTGTCACTGTTTTATCTGTCGTAATAAACACTTGGAAAATTGCCGCAAATATAATCAAGACAATCATATCAATAAAGAGAATGTGTGGATCGATGTGGAGTGGAGTAAAAAGAGAAATCACTCCAGGAATAAGTAAAAGGGTAATGATATTTGCGCCCAAAATATTTCCCACAACAAGATCGTATTCTTTTTTCATAAGTCCAACGAGAGAAACAACAAATTCAGGCAGCGCGGTACCAACAGCGACGAGTGTTAAGCCGATAACAGCGTCACTCACGCCAAACGCGTGCGCAATCGCAGTGCTCGAGCTGACAACAAATTTCGCGCCAAAAAGAATCGCGATAAAACCAACAAGAAAAACAATACAGGTTCGCAAAAAAGGATATCCTATAGTGAATTCCTGAGAAAATTCTTCAGAAACTTTTTTTGATTCTTGAAGCACAGTATGCCTCCAAGTATAGCCAAGAAACAAAAGGAAAAATAAAATCAGCAAAACACCATCAATAGATCCAATCACATAGTCTGCGCTGCCAAAGTCAAAGAGACGGAAGGAGAGAACAAAAAGCACAACTGCCGCAAGAAGCAAAAATGGCGCTTCAAGAAGCACAGTAAAGGACTGCACAACAAGTGGAGAGAATAATGCGGAAGTTCCCAGAACAAGACCTAATGTAACGATAACACTGCCAATGAGATTTCCAAAAAGAAGGTCTTCATTGCCTGTATACGCGGCGTAGCCGCTGACCGCGAATTCAGGAATACTCGTAAAAAACGCGACAACAAAAAGCCCAATCAAGAGTGGAGGAATACCAACACTTCGTGCAAGAAAACCTGCAGTAGAAACAACCCAATCTGCTCCTTCAACAAGGAGTACAACCCCTAAAATAAAGAGGGAAATCTGCAAAGGAAGCTGCAAACCAAGGAAAAGAAAGACAAAAATAAGAACAACTAAAAGGCCAACAATCGGCAATGCGTTGCGAAAAATACCTATTTTTTTACGCTCAAGGTCACGAACATCCATGAAAAAAGTGTGGTGTCCAGATATTATATAGTTTGTTATCTAAGAAGGGGATCTGAGGAGCGAGGAAAAGACTTTTGATAACTCTTAATGCCACGAAGAATAATGCTCTGTGCTTTTGCTTTGCCAAACTGCCCGCTAATGTGCACTTTTTTGCCTTCAAGATTTTTATAGACACGGAAAAATTCCTGAATTTCCTGCTGGGTATTTTTAGGAAGCTGTTTGAGCTCTGTAATGTCACGAAATTTGGGGTCACCAGTAGGAACACAAATAATTTTGTCATCGACATCATGGCCATCAAGCATATGGACGCCGCCAATAGGTACTGCTTCGAGAAAAATGCCCGGATGAAATGCGATTTGAGAAACAACAAGAACATCAAGAGGATCTCCATCCTCGCCTAATGTCTGCGGAAGGAAGCCATAATTGCCCGGATAATACACTGCGCTTGCGATAACGCGATCCAGTTTTATAATTCCTGTTTTTTTATCGAGCTCATATTTACAGCGAGAACCCATAGGTATTTCAATAACAGCATGAAGTTCTTTGGGAGCTTTTTTGCCGAGCGGAAGATCATGCCAGAGATGAACCATACCTATTTCTAGGAAAAGGAGTTATATAAACATATCGAAGTTGAGGAGAGAAAATAAGAAAAGAAAAAAGAAAAAATTATGTGTTAGAAACACATGCTCCTTGATCACATACTAATCCAAGTTCTGCGCAATCGACAATAGCTGATTTGACTTGATCATCCTCACAATACAATTCAGCGAGATACGGATATCCTACATTGGTTGTTGAACATTTGTCAGTGTGGATAACGTTTTGGAGTTTATCATAAATCTCTCCATAAACAGTTGGTTCATTGCCACCATCACTGTCGGTACATAATGCTTGAGTAGTCTGAGATGTTTGAGTCTGTCCTGTCTGCGTATTTTGACTAGTAGCTGCAGCTTTTTTCTCATCTATACATTTTTTGTATCCATCTTCGTATCCTTTTTTGTATTCTTCTTCAGCTTTTTTCTTCTCTGCTTCAGAGACTTGCGTATTTTGATTTGTTTGCTGAGAACCAGATTGTTGAGAACCTGAAGTCTGACCAGCACCAGAAGCAGTTCCTTGCTGACCGGTTGTAGTTTGACCAGCCTGCTGTCCACTCTGTTGCGTTGTCCCTGTTTGTTGACCGCTTGTAGTTCCTGTCTGACCAGTTTGCTGCCCAGAAGTCTGTCCAGTAGTATCAGTCACAACACAAGTTGCGTCTTTACACATTGTTCCTGTTGGGCAGGTTAATGGATAAGAAGCTGCTTTTCCATCCGCTGTACAATAATATTCTGTGATAATAGATTTATCTTTGCAAAGATCATACATTGTTTTACCCTCTGCAGTAACAGACCCTTTGACAGGAACAGTAGTTCCTCCTTGAACATCCATATCAGTATCTGTACATGAAGGAGTATTGGTATCTCCAACAGCAAGACCAGTCAAAAGCGCAACCTGCTTGTTCATCGCAGAAGTGTCCATCTTCTTCACTGCTTGTTTTTCAGTATATTTGCCATCGTCTTTGAGACACTGGGTATATCCAGCTTCCAAACCTGCGTCGTAAGGAGTTTTTTCAGTAACACCCGCAATTGCCTGACCAGAAAGATCATACCCTCCAAAAGAAAAAGAAAACCCATCTGCAAAAACCATCATGAGGAGCATGCCAATAATTCCTGCTGCGCCGATTGTGGAAGTTGCGTATAAATCTGATTTCTGTTTTGCCATCATCACACCTCTTTTTTATGAACAATTGAATAAAATTAAAAGATAGAATTGATTTTTGCAAAAAGAGATATATAAACCTATCGAAGAAATGAACTAAAATTCTTTCCATTCTTCATCAAGAACATCTTTAATTTGTTTTGCTTTCTTTTCTCCAAGCTGTGGAACTTTTCGTAACGCTTCTTCTGACGCGTTCACAAAATTCTTGACACTCTTAAATTCTTTAAGAATAGGTTTTGCAAGTGTTGGCCCAACACCAGGAAACGAAGTGACGACATATTCCTGCTGATCTTTAAGAGAAATAGGTTTTCGATCACCATGCAAACTAAATCCTTTGTTTTCATCATCTTGTTCTCGTTTTGCGATTTGCGCGAGCAATGCGGCAGTTTCTTTAGAAGATTTGGTTTGCAGAACAGGAATCCCAAAATCAACAGTGAGCGCGGCAAGCATGCCGCGAATCGCGTTTGCGTGAATGTTTCGAACAGCGTACATATCTTCCATCCCTTCGATAATATAAAGAGGACGACCATACGTTTTTTTGAGCTCTTTCGCCTGCTGCAACAATCGCCCATCAATTAAACTATTCACAAAATCAGAAACCGTTTTGTATTCAATCGCGCATCTGCTGCTGAGCAGATAATCACCCACTTCAAGCTGCTGCAAATCAATGGCTATTCCTAAATTCAAAAGTTCTTTGATAACGTAACTTCCTTTTTCCCGATGATCCACAAAAATAGTGTATTTCTTGTCTTGCTGAACTGGAACAGAAGAGGATGAAAGAGTGGAAGGTGAAGAAGAGTTCGAAGAACCAAGGAAAGCAGAGCCAGAAAAGGATGACAAAGAAGCAGAGGAAGAAGCTGATGATCCATAAGCCTGAAGCGGCATTTCCTTTCGCTGGACAGGAGTCTTCGCAAAAATAATATTTTTTTTCAACTGTGCAAGATTTCGGTACATTCTTTTTTCTTTATGGTGCGCGCTCCAGCGATAGCCTTCATCACGAGTTCCTTTGGTGACAAGAATAAGGACTTCTCCTTCACCATGTCGTCCAGTTCTTCCTTTTCGTTGAATATGACGAATAGCGCTTGGGATGGGTTCAAAAAAGAAAACAGCGTCAACTTGTGGAATATCTAACCCTTCTTCACCAACAGAGCTGGAAACAAGAACATTAAATGCGCCATTACGGAATTCATCAAGCATTCCAAGTTGTTCTTTTTGTGATAATCCTGAACCACGCTTTTTTGCCTGACCCACAAAAAGTTTTGCGGTAATAGGAATCTCCGAAGTGATTTTCAACCCATTGATAATCTCCACAAGTTTTGCGCCAGTATCGCGATATTGCGTAAACAGAATCAGTTTGTAGTCAGCATATCCTTTCTCATGCGCTGCGATAAATCGCTGAGTCAAAATCTCGCGCAACCGGGGGATTTTCGGGTGTTCTACTTTTTTTTCAAGGAGCCCTTGCATCTTCATGTATGCAGATTTAAAATTAACATCTGCAACAAGATTTTGCACTGCTTTGACTTTTGATGTCGAAGCTTGCTTCATAATATCTTCTAAATAAATAAAGAGAGGATCAAGTCCTTGTGTTTCCAACAATTCAATCGCGTGTTGTACTTTCATTGCTTCTGCGGCGAGAGAAAGACCACGAAGCACGCCAAAGTCCCGATTACCTGACGCGATTTCTCCCTGTAAATGTCCTTGAAGTTTAAGCAAATCTGTTTTGCTGTCTCCAATCTGCATGTTTTGTTCAAGAACACCTTGTTTTTTGATTTCCTCAATTTTGCTTGCAAAACAATCTTTCAGATATTTTTGCACAGTCGCAAATTCAGCAGGAAAATCAACATATTCCCAGTGCAGGTTAACATCTTGAATATACGGCGCGACATCAGGATCAGTGTCTGTGCGCACTTCAATTTGTTCAATCCCTAAATTGGTGATGACTTCTTGAATTTGTTCAAGATCGCTTCCTGGAGAGGCGGTGAGCGCGAGAAGTCGTGGCGAGCGTGCGCGCTGGTGATATTGTTGGCTGATCCAAACATAGCTATAATCTCCTGTTGCGCGGTGTGCTTCATCCACAACAAGACAAGAAACATTCGACAGATCAATTTTATTCCCAATGATGTCATTTTCTAATCCTTGCGGTGTCGTCACAATAATTTGCGCGGTAGTCCAGAGTTGTGCCCTTTTTTCAGGTGAAACATTCCCGGTGAAGACAATAATGTTATCTGCGAGGGTGGGAAGATGATTGCGGAGCGTCGTCGCGTGTTGATCGACAAGCGGTTTTGTTGGAGCGAGAATAAGGCATTTGCTGTTTGGATATTGCGTTAATCGATGCGCGACAAGCATCAACGCAAGCGCGGTCTTTCCCATCCCTGTGGGCAGAACAACAAGAGTATTATGCTGAGACACTGTTGCGAAAATAGTTTCCTGATAAAGACGAGGAGTAAAGTTCTGGATGAGGGGGTTTGACATGAGAAATGTGAACGGAGTAGTGTTTATTAATGTATTCTCTGGAAATATTTAAAAGTTCATGAGCATTCATTGAAAAAATGAGAAGAAAAACGTTAATACTTTTTGATGTAGGGGCAGTTTTGATTAAGTTAAGTTATGGGGATTTTTACAGAGAAGCCGCAAAGCATGCAGCGTTGGATGTGCAAGAGATTGAAAAAGCATTCTTAGAAAGTTCATTGGATGACCGAACCAATAGAGGAGATATAAACGCAGCACAATTCTTTAATGAACTACGAAGTTGCTTAGAACTATCAAAAAGCATTACTGAAGAACAATTAGAGGAAATTGTTGAACATAAGTTTCCAGGAGAAATCACTGAGATGATTGACTTAAAAAGAGAGCTTCATCAAGCAGGGTATGCTGTAGGAGTGCTATCAAATATTGGAGAAGAAGCGCATAAAATACTAAACAAAAGATATCCAGAAATCTTTGCAGTGTATGACAAAAGAAATCCTGCTATCTTATCGTATCAAATGAAAGCAATGAAGCCAGATCAAAAAGTATATGATGCAATAAGTGGATTTGAAACAATTATATTTATTGATGACAAAGATAAATATCTTCAAGTTGGTCTTAATAGAGGATGGAAAGGAATTCATTACACACAATATCCGGATGAGACAGAACCACAAAGAAAGAGTCATAGTGATACAGGATATACAAATGAGAACATAAGAAGAGCGAATTCTCTTGCTGAAGTAAAAAGAGCATTACGTGAGTTTGGGGTGAAGATATAGTAAAAATATGAGGGTATTCAAGAATAATGTCTTGCAAAAAGCGTGAGAGCAGCCTCACCGCTTGGAACAATACATCCTCTTTCTTTCGTCAAAAATGTGGACAAATCAGCTGTTGCATAAAAGGTTAAATTTCTATGTTCATACTTGTCTTTTGCAGTAGCTCTCCAACTTTCCATTAAATCATTTTTAGAGAAAGCGAGGTGTATTGCATACAACGCTTCAGGACCTCGCGTTATTTTGTTTCTTGCGATCCCAAGAAATGCTGCAGAAGCCATAGTGGTATCAACAAGACCCATTTCTCCTTCAAGCTCTTTCTTCATATTTGCAAACGGATCAACATCTGCTACAGAAAAATTTGCCTTTTTTTCTTCATTTATCTTAACATAGCCTCCAACAACATGATAGGTGTTAGGATAAATGGCGACAGTGTTCCCACGAAGTCCAACAGGAACATAACCATCTGCAGTCACAAGAACCGCGCATGTCGCTAAAGGATTTGCAAAGTAATAATTAGAATCAGCGCAATCTTCCAACCCCGCAGTTATTATCCGAGAACGAAACACAGAGTCAGATAACGCGCGTTGTGTTGTTCCTATATATTCTTTAAAATCAGTAACGCCAATGTTAAGAGCTAATTGAGAACCATCAAGAGATGCGTAGTTTAACCGATACATTGAAGTAATTCCTGCAATATGTTGGATCGCTTGGGTATATGCTGCGTTATCCCCTCGAGCAAGTGCGTCACGTATCTTTTCTCTTTGTCGTAAAGCCATATCTTGTATAAATGAGTTCCAATAATCATTGATCTCATCAATAAGAGCAGCCCGCTCGAAAGGAATCTCAAGGTTACGTCCCTGCGTTACAGTGAGTTCTAATTCAGAAACTGCAATTGGATGTTTCGGTTCAACAACCATTTCCCAGGTTTGTTCCATAAAGCAAACAAATGAAGAATATCTTTTAAATTTGACTACAAAATTCAATACTCATGCCCAGAACAAAGAATTGTATAATCAATCTTCTTCAATTTCAATAACGAGCGCATCATTTCTTTAGGGACAGATGTAGGTAAATCAACCCTGCCATGCGCATTATGAAACAGCGTATCGCCGCTAAACAAAATCTTCTCTTTTTCGTAATAAAGACAAATGCTTCCAATCGTGTGCCCGGGTGTCGCGATGACAGATAATCCAAAGACAGAAAGATCAAGAGATTCAAGAGGTAAAACACAAAGAGCAAACTGTTCAACAGCTTCAACAACCTCCATATTCAAGATCGCGCCAAATGGATCGTTTTTCCATGCGGCAATTTCCGCTTGCGACGCGTAAAATGTTGCGTTTGGAAATAAATGAAAATTGCCAATATGATCATAATGAAAGTGCGTGAAAAGAACAAGATCAATGTTCGCAGGATCAATTAGTTTG
Source organism: Candidatus Woesearchaeota archaeon (assembly GCA_016214075.1). Lineage (NCBI taxonomy): Archaea > Nanobdellati > Candidatus Woesearchaeota > Candidatus Woesearchaeota archaeon. The sequence goes on along the minus strand of JACRPI010000020.1, from coordinate 122,584 downwards.
GAAAGTTCTTTGAGAACAAGATCTTTGTTTCGTGGTCTTCCTGCGTCAATGATTATTTTTTTCGCAAAATCAAGAAAGTAAACGTTGCTGTCTGCCGAGATTTTGTAAACATGCTCCACAATTTTCTCCATAAAGGAGAAGAAGAGAAACATATAATTAAGTGTTTCGGATGAGAAGAGAGACAAGGAATAGTTTAGGAAGCAAAAAACAACATGGCCAGACGGAGCAAAATTTGTGAAACAGATTTTGCGGAGTAGGACAAGCTTTTTGGCGTAACAAGTGAGAAGAAAGCAAAAAAGTTGTCCGTCTGTGCCATTGTTGTTGTTTTTTGCAGAAAATCAAGCAGAACAAACAATTTAAAAAACAAGCAAAGGTACCATAGCTATGCCCGAAAAACCACTTCCCATTGCAGTTGGCGTCATCATTCATAATAACAAAGTACTTCTGATCAAACGAATCAAAGATCCGTACATAGGTTATTGGTCATTTCCTGGAGGAAAAATAGAGTTTGGAGAAGAAGTCCACAACACTGCGATAAGAGAAATAGAAGAAGAAACAGGAGTGACAAGTTCATTTATTGAGCATTATGGCATGGTCTCAGAAAGAGTCATAGAAGCAGAAAAAGTAACGCATCATTTTTTAATTCATCTCTGTAAATTACATCCGAAAACAACAGAAATAAAGCAGGGCTGTGAAGGAGAAGTCGCGTGGATTGATTTTGAAGATGTGCGAAGTGGAAAAGAAAAATTAGTCCCAAGCGACACGTTCATGCTAGAGAAAATGATTCTCACAAAACAAAAAGCGCAGTTTGAATGTCTGATGGAAAAGAAAGGAAGTACTTATATGGTAAAAAAGTTTGAATAATTAATTGTTGTCATGAGAACCTAGAGCAGGAATGTATAACTTTGTTCTGTCAGTTCCTTTTTCTGGAGAAGAAGCTTTAGGTGCAATAACCTCGATACCATTCTCTTCAAATAATTGACGATACCGAGCGTCACGAACCTCAAGCATTCTATCGTAGAGTTGAAGAAGCTGTTGATCGGTTAAGGACGCAAGATGTACATCAGCTAAAGCGCGAGTAAGAGGATCAAAATTCCCCGCAAGCTCAATAAAAGGAGAAGCGACATCAGGTAATTGGGAGTCAAGAAGAAGCTGAGCGACGCGAGCATAAGAAGCAGAACCAAAATGGGTATGTTCAGAAGGAGAACGAAAATTTCTTCTTCGATCATAGACATGAGCATAAAAAAAACCTTGACGAAGTAAACAAGTATCAGCCAAAGAAAGAAGTCTTACAGGACTACGTTGAGCAGCGAGATATGTTTCTTGTATATAAACAGGATCAGAAGCAGGAACAGCTGCGTCATGAGAAACAACATCATCAATCTCACCACGTTTCGAGGCATAACGAACAAGAACGCTCACAACATGCTCGCGTGCATCAGGAGATAAAGAAACACCACGTTTCTGTAATGCAGGAGTAAGAACCCCTGTGAAAAAATCATCCAATGAAGGAGCTTCTTCAAGTAAACCCATAAACAATGAACAAACATCCAGAATTAATAAATGCTCCGACACAAATGAGGGAACAGTAAAAAAAACAAATCAATCCAAAACATGCTGTTTTTTCAACCAATATCCCACGTACGTCCCAATAACAAAAGTGACAAGAACAGCTTTATATGATAAATACCGTGCGCCAAAAATCATGCCGATAAGAAAAGCGCCAGCCATAAACCAAAAGCGCATTTGATGTTTATACTTACGAATATACAGTGCGCGACCAATGATCATACTAGAAAGTAACACAATAAGCACAGAAAGCACTTTACTTCCTGCGATAAACGTCATGATCGCGCCGAGAATCAAAAAAAGAAAGGAAACATATTCTACCCAATTATCTATAAAGTTCATTGCGCCTTTTTTTGTAGAGAAAATGCCCATAATCGTCACCTGAGATCTCGCTCAATATAATACCAATATATTCCCCACATGACTCCTGCAAGCAACAATGCCCATATAAGCGAGTATATGCCGAGAACAAAGAGCACAATGTAACAAAGGAAGACACTAAAAAAGAAGACATAGTTCATGCGTGACGCGAAGAGTAAGCTAATCCCATCAAGATTCGGCAATGGAAGCATGGAGAACACCGCGTAATACAAGTTAATGAAAGTCATTTGATGAAAAAGATCTGGAAAGATACCATTGATGGCAAGGGTTTCCCAAAACGTTGCCATGACAAGGTTTGCAAGTGGTCCCGCTGCGCCGATGAGCCCGCAGGAGAGCAGGTTTAATCCATAACGAAAGTGACCAAGACGCTGGACAGCCATGTGATAAAATGTCACACCGCCAGTAAGAAGAACAGGGAACTGACCTTGAAACAAAAATGTGCACAATAAGGTGATGTAGGTTCCAAGCGTCCAGAGCTTGTATTCTGTACGAATCCCCAGAGAGAGGCCATAAATTTTGTGCGCGGATTCATGGAAAAAGAAGGCAAGAAAAACAATGATAAAAATCTTGATGTAATTAAATATCCAATGAGCAAGTTGAAACGACTCTGTTCCATCATCGTAGGCAAAGGCAAACGTCACCACAGCCATTGCGATAAAAAGGTCGCGTAACTCTCGGGGAGAAAAGACGAAGAAATCACGGATTCTATATTTCATTTCAGCGTAATCAACCATAGATGTGATTTTTGAGAAAATGAGATATATAAAACTTGCTTTCTTGATGGAAAAGAGAAAGAAGATTTAAGAAAGAAAGAACAAACCTGACTAAGAATGACAGATGATCCAGAATCTATTACTGCAGAGATAGTAACGTCAACAAGACCTATCGACAGAGTACACAGAAAACGTGTTCTCACAGAAGAAGAGTTTAGAGAAGAAGAAAAAAGAGAAGAAGCATTTTTTAGGTTACAAAGAGAATTATTTAAGTATTGTACTGGCGGAGAAATGGGTGTTCTTAGAGATTATGAAGAAGCAGGGGGATTAACAGGAGTATTTGCGTTAGCATTCGGAAAAAGAGATCTTGAAGGATTATGGGTATTAGAAAATATACTTGGAGAAGAAGGAGAAAGGTATAATATAGACAAAAACACTGAAAAAGGAAAAGCAATGATAAGAGAAAACCTCTTATTCTATCAAGAGGATATATTATTTGCGCACTATAATGCTGTTGTAAGGGGGCAAGATGGAACAAACTTTTATGTTGTCAGAAAAAGCACATATTCAAGAAGAGAAAAAGCAGCAATAATTGCACGAGCAGATGAAGTTCTTAGAATACTTGAATATGGAGAAGAGTGGTACAAAAGAGAACTAAAACATAATCCATGGGAACCAATTACTAAAATGATTCAAGAAATAGTTGCACAAACAGAACCGATGATAGAAAGACCATATATCAAAACAGGAATTGTTTTAGAATGGGTAAACAGAGACCCCGAAGGATATCATCCTGCGGGTTTAATGATAGAACCAATGCCAAACACAGATGAAGAAGAAAACGTCTTTTTAGATAATATAGAACGAAAAGAAGGGGAAAGAATGAGGGAAACAAGAGTACGATTTCTTGATGAGGGACCATATTTGGGAGGAGGTTGTGCAGTAGGAAAGCTTGTAGCACCACGACTTTATATCCCAATCCCCTTACAAGAACAAATAACAGAAAGAAAATAGAATAGAACTTATCCTTTACTCAACAACTCCTTAATCCCATCCTCATGCCCTGCGCCGATGACCACAATGATCACACGATCAGGATATTTCTCTTGAAATTGCCGAATCTTACGAGCCATAAACACATTCCGCTCAGAAATCAAAACACGATAAATGTTCGGATACCGCTGTTCCACCCCAAGCAATAACTTCTTGATCAATGTTTCAGGAGGAACTTTGGACAAATCAAACGACGCAAGCCCATATTTCTTCATTTCGCGTTTTGGAAAAAAGAACCCGAAGAAAATATCGACAATAAAATGCCATTTCTCTTTCCAAGTCAATGTCTGAGAAAATCGACGAAGTGTAATATGAATCGGCTGATCAATCAATGCAATAAGAAAATCATGTTTTTTTGCAGCCTTAATAGCGCTCATCATGTCATCACCTGGCTTTGCGCCAACCATTTTCGCAAGCCGCTCAGTCACCGTCGAAGCAATCACTGCAAAAATAAACCCCTTAAATCCAAAACGACGAATGTTCTCAAAGGAAAAGGAGGACGTCTTTTTCTGTTCATGAACCAAAGAATAAAACCGCTGTTTGTCCAGCTCAACACCCACAACGCAAGATCCTACGAGGGCAAAATGATCGATCACCGCAGCGACATTTTTGACGCTTTCCGAAGCAATGTGCGATGTTCCGACAAGAACAACGTTGCCAACCTGCGTAAATTTCAGTTTCATCCAAATCAAAAAACTTTATATACTTATATAGTTTGTAGTTTGATAAGATTTACCATTAGAGAAGAGTGATCAAAACAAGAAATTCACTATCTCAGCAGTAAAGAAAACAGAGAAAAAGGAGGGAGCGACCATGTTAAAAATGAAGCGAATAACAGATACCTACGAGATGAAAGTGTTTACCGATACAGGAGAATATTTTGGTGATGTTGAAGAATCCATTCTGACCAATAACAAGATTTTTGGCTGGCGAATTCGCAGTACAAAAAATTCCTTCCTCAACAAAATTCTTGGAAACGCGAAAGGAGTTATTGTCCCGCATGCATTGGTCAAGAATATGGGTGACATTATGATTGTCAGCAAAGCAGCAGTGCCAAACTACAATCCAGAAGATGTTCATGAAGGCGGAGAATAAGTTTTTTGTTTTTTCTTGGTTTTTTTATTTATTTTTTCTAAGGTGCAAAAGAAATGCAAACTAATTACTCTTCATCCTTTTTGCTCAATTCAAGAATCGCGGCAGCGAGATCTCCGCCAGCAGCGTCAATCGCGCCGCGTGCAGCTTCTGCGTCAGCGCCGGTCTGTTCCATCACCACACGAACATCATCGTCAGAGATAGAAGGCTTTGTGTCAAGAGGCCGTTCTGTTGCTTTTCCCTGCACTTGCCAACTGACATTACCCATTGCGCTGATTTGAGAAACAGCAACAGGAGAAACGACAATTTCTTTGTCAGAAAAACGAATAATAACTTCTTGAACACCTGCAAGTTCTTTTTCTTCAATACCCATTTTACGCATTGCTTGTTTCATCATGCGTGGATCAATTTTACCGCCAGGAAACATAGAAATCACCTAAAATCCGAGCAATGCCGTGCCAAAGATATGAAGTAAAATAATAACAAAAATAAGAAGAACAATAAGAAAGATAATATGAACAGGCTGAATGCTGATTTTGCTTCTATAATCGTCAAAATAACGAACAAGTCCTCCAGTCCCAGAAGGAAGGTTGATTCTATTTTGTGCCATAACATCTTGGCGAAGAAGGAGGTTTATAAATTTTATTAGTGAGTGGCCAATAAAGAACAGAAAAGTATGTAAACAAAAGAAAGAGAAAACCATAAATGAAAAAACTCCTCCTGCTCTTGGTATTATTCTTCCTTGTTTCAAGTTGTACAGAAATATCCTGTCCAACGCAAATTCGTTATAATGAGTTTTTTGAACCATATGCAGAAGATATATTCCAATACGATTATTTCGTCCCGGTCATGGATGAAAATAATAATCTTCGCGTCATCATCATCCAAGATACCTGCACTTCGTGTTCTGATTTAGGCATGGCTATTGGAGCAGAAAAAGAAGCAGACACCCTTGTCGCGACAGAAGAAGTACTTGAAGAACTCAGAAATAATCTTGAAACTCCATTTCAAATAACAGATTATCATTATATTGGAGAGGAAGCAGAAGACGGAACACAGGACATCACGCTCTGGTCTATTGATGATGTCAAGAGAGCAACAACATTTTCTGAATGCTGTACAGAAAAAACAATGAACGCGTGCTGGTGGAAAGAAGGAGCAGTAACTGTTTCTAATTTTAGAAAAGAATAGAAAAAAAGTAGGGTGCCATAAGCCGTCTTCTGTGCACTTTCACGAAACATGAACAAGTGGTCAGTGTATTCTACTCAGCGTTCAAAACGAACTTGCATCAGCAAGGGCTCACCGTTTCATCTTCACTCTGCGAGACGTCAGCAGCTTACTTATCTCTGTTACCAAAGACGTCGCGTGCGTCATTCCATTATCGCAAAGGAGTGCGTTTCTGTGTGGTTGCCATCTTTTTCAAGATCCTACTTCCGTAGGTCGCCTTTTTGTGATGGACGGACTTTCCTCAGGAACAACCCGTTTCAGAGTTGTTTCCGATAACACCGTGACACCCTACAAAAGAGAGAAAAAGAGCTGTTTGTTTTAATAGTTTGTGCCAGATTATTGTACTTGCCGAGCATACCGGACAACGTCACTGGGTGTTGCAAGAACAACACCACGAGCATATGAAGTAACTGCGCTTCTTTCATACGCGGGAGTTCTCTCACGAGGAAGCAATGCAATATGCATACCGAGTTGCTGTGGAAGAAGAAGATCTAACTCATAAATGTCTCCTGCGACAAGCACCTGTTCTGGAGCAACCCCTTTTTCCTTCATAATGCGAGAAAGAATGTCTGCATAATTTTTTCGACGAAGATAAAGAGGTCGTCCAAAGCCTGGTTCTTCCAAAGATTCTGGAAGAGCTATCCATTCATCATCAAGGACGTATTTCTTTGCGCCACCAAGAACAGTGATTCGAGAAACATCTGTGCCAAGCAGGTTAATTTTTCCCTGAACAGCGTCTGTTTCTGAGTTGGTGACCACATACGTTGGGGTAAAATCTTGTGAAGCCCTAAATGCTGCCGCCGCGTCTTCTTTAAACACAATGGTGCATTTGGGATAATTTTCTCTAAAGAGTTTGTAAAGAAGCGCATCTCTTTTTTGAGGATCATGTTGATACTCTCCATGCTCAAGAAGAAGAAAATCTCCAATAGTTCTGCATTCCACTAAAGGATCTGCATACGCAGGAGCAACGATTTTACCATTAACTGTCCAGCCATGTTGTGTGGGATTTTCACGAACACGTCTCTCCATAATATTCCAAAAAGGATTCAATGTACGCAGAGAAACGTTTACTGCTTTCGCAAAGCCTTCTTTATACCCAACAACAAAATTAACAGCTTCCTCGTCAACCTTTGTTGCTGTTCCATCAAAATCCCAAATAAGAACTTCAATACCCATAAACAGAAGAAAAGAAGCATGATTTAAAAAAGTAATCAAAAATTCTTATCGTTTTCTCTTAATGCAATCCTTCAATAAAACAGTTTCCTGACGTAATAACTTCGTCTCTGCAATATGTTCTTTAATGACAATAGAAAGTTCTTCCTTAACATTTTCAAGAAGCGCCGCGATAATAATAATAACAATAAGAATCAACCAGAGAAAGACACCTTGAAGTAAACCCCAGGAAAAATAGCCATCTAAACTATATTGTTTATAAAGAAGGAAGAAACCGACAAAGATAACGCCAAGACCTGCAAAAAAGAGACCAATCTCAAAGAGATTTAATTTACGATATAGAGTTTGACTCTTTTCTTCGATCTGAACGCCCATGATAAATTCCTAGAAAGAGAGGTATATATAAGTTTCTAATTTTTGTACACTCTGATCTTTCAGGTGAGGAAATATTTTTTTCCTTAGACATGAAATAACTAATAAAGACAGAGGGATTCTCAAGGACTGCTGAGCGATTGCTTTATTCGATGAGGCGATTCAGACACAAGCTTAGCGAAGCTTTATTCAACAAGGAAGAAAACACGCACCAGCAATACACACACATCCACAAAAGCAAATTGTCAGGGGGACCCAATGCTCCCACAGAGCATTGGGGTATTATGGAAGTATCGATAAGTAGGAGTAACTTCCTCTACTTCTTATAGAAAGATAACGAGTTCACTTGCAAGATCAATAGCACTTACGTTTTCACTTTCTTCAGTGTAACCAAAATAAACTGCTGTTCACCTTGCCAAACAATATGTTCTTTGACAATCATGAAATATTCCAAAGCATTTTTCAAAACCGCTGTTTTCTGACAAAGCAAAACCATAACACCAGTATCCTTCATGACAAACTCAAGCTGATAAAAAAACTCTTTGTAGAGTTTAAGCATATCTTTTTCAGAAACTGCGCGGCCTTCAACAGGCATTTGGCTGACAACAATGTCCTGTGATTTCTCATCAACTTTTGTGTCAATCCACTCAATGTCTCCTCGCGCGAAAGTGATATGCTTCGCGACGCCGGCAAGTTTCGCGTGTTTCTTGGACGCCTCAAGATTACGAAGATGCACATCATAGCCGTGAAGAGAAATCGTGTCAAGCACTTTTTTAGGAACTTCTTTGTCAAATTTTCCAAGATCAATTGTCAAAAAACGATGAAATAAAAAAATTTGTTTCTGATAAAAGCGTGGAGACATGCGCGTTGCAAAGAGCGCTGCTTCAAGAGGAAGTAAACCAACGCCACAAAGAGGATCAACAAGCGCCTGTTTCCCTGCATACCCTGTGTAACGAACAACGCAATACGCAAACGCCGCGTTGAGCATATGAGTCTGCGCGTAAATTTTATACTCTCGTTTGGAAAGATCAAATCCTGCGAAATCAAGCCCGAGAATGCAAAGATCATCACGAATAAAACAATAAATAATAATGTCTGGATCGTCAAGACCAACAGACGCTTGTGGTTGTTGCTTGAGAAAAACACCTCCAAGTGTCGCAGCAACCTCTTGACTGCTAAAAGAGTGGTTGCCATAGCGTTCGCATTCGACACGAAATGTTTTTCCAGAAAGAAGCGAAAGATCTGCTTTTTCAAGAAGCGCTGTTGTCGAAGCGACAAGAGAATCAAAAGTAGAAAAAGAAAATGTGCAAAAGAGCCGCAAAACCCGTCGTGCTGCTTGTGTTTTATAGCAGAGTTCCGCAAGTTCTGTATCTGTTGCAGAGAAAGTCACATATTCTGCAGCAGCAAGAGCTTTTTTTCCAAGAATTTCTTTTACTTCAAGGGCGGCAATCGCTTCAAACCCGCGAAACGTGAGTGTGAGAGCAGGAGAAGAAAGTGTTTTCGAAGCTTTTACAGCTGTTTTTTTCATATAGAACCAAAAACAAGAACATACTTTTAAAACTTCTCAAAAAAAGAGAAAAAAGAAACAACAAAATCAAGAAAACTGATCTGTGGTATATTTCTGTTTGTTGACAGTAACAGAAGATTTTCCAGAGAGCTGTTTAGCGGATCCTCGACTAAGTCCCGTCGCTTTTCCTGCGCGCTGTCGTGACTGCCATAAACCTGCTGGTTCATTTTCACGCGCAGTGCGTCCTGTACTTTTTCCTTTGATTGCCATAAAAAAGATTACTGTTTTCCTCGTCCTGTTAATGCTGCAAGGCCTGATTTTTTATCTGTCTTTCCTGAACGAGATATAGTAAATGAGTGACCTGCTGCAATGCCTGTTTTGGTCGCGCTAAGACCTGCTGTTTTTCCTTTAACTCCTTGACCTGTTGTTTTTCCATGTGGTATTACTCCCATTAAAATCATCCTCCTTTTTTTTATCAAATTATGAACGTTTTTTCAATCCAAGACCACGCGAAGCAGCAAATCCACCTGATTCATTAGCACCTTTCTGACCTGAACCAGACTGTGCTTTAACAGTTCTTGCTATATTTTTTTCAGATGTATCAGTAAATCCTTTCCGTGCTTGAGTAAGCGTATGTCCTCGAACTACCATGATATTCGCCTCTCGTTACTCTCTTTTCACTTTACCGCCAAATTGACGTTTTGAAGTAAATTTTGTGCTTGCTTGACCTTGATCAAAGTCATTTTCACCAATAGTCCTTTTTGTAACCTTAGCGCCCACAGCACTTACTGAACCACCATGTTTAATTTTGTTTGTTTTGCTTTTATCTGGCATATTCTCACCTTTTTTTATTTATTGTTATGAAATTGTTATAAATATGAATAAATTATTTTCGTCGTTTTAATCCTGCGCCTAATCCACGTTGTGTTCCTGTTGTTCCTTTAATAGTTCCTGAAGAGCGAACATTCCCTACTTTATTTTGCGCTTCAATACTCTTTGGATTTCCTTTCGCTTGATTCCCACCAACTTTGTAACTTGTTTTTGCATCTCCCATCTAAACACCTCTTTTGTGTAACATCATTCACCAGAAAGAATAGTATATAAACTTTGCGAAAATGAGAGAAAGCAAAAATGCGAAAAGGAGCATCTCTCGGTAACAAAGAATGAAGAGCAAAAACAAAAAAGACACACAAACCTTATAAAGATGATTATATAATCATTATAAAATTCAGTTCTCGAAGAGAAGAGAAGGAAATATAAAGAAGTGTGTATCAGAGAGTGTGTGAAAACATGAGAGATCAACTGGAAGAAGCATACGAAGAATTGAAACGTGTCGATCACTTGATCTATGTCAGTCTAAAATACACACGAACAACAGACGTGCTCAAGAATGTTGTCGAGAGAATGATCGCGACATGCGAATGCATGATGAACGCGCTCGGCGAGCACGCGAAAAGCACAGGAAAAGTAAAAAGCTTGACGCCGCATCCGATGATGAAATGCAAGGAGCTCAAGCGCCTCTATCCCGACGACAAGACATTAATGAATTTCTTGGAATTTTATATTCTCATAAAGACATTAAGCAAAGCGGAGTACAACAGCATTAACGAATACAGAAGACATGTCACGCTGATCGCGCAACTTGATGAAGGAGAATATCATGTGCACATTGATAAAGTAACAGAGTTTTACAAGAATATGAAGGAATATTTTGATTATATCAAAGCGTTGATGTAAAAGAAGTGACCTGTAATGACAAAATACTTTGCAGTAATTAGTGCAAAAGGGGGTGTGGGAAAAACAACCACATCAATCAATCTTGCAAGCGCGCTGTCATTTTTTGGCAGAAATGTCATTGCGATTGACGCGGATCTTACTGCGCCAAATATGTCTATTCATCTTGGCGTTCCAACACTTCCATCTTCTATCCATGACGCGCTCGACGGAAAAGTACCATTAAGTTCTTGTTTGTATTATCACCCGTGCGGACTTCGCATTATTCCCGGAAACATCGCGTATGAAAGTTCAAAAGCAATTAATCTTGCAGGGTTCAAAACAATAATCCATGAACTCGATGGAAAAGCAGAGCTTGTTATTGTCGATGGAGCGCCAGGCGTGAGCCCAGAAGCGCAGACAATTATTGACGCGGTGGATTTTGTTCTTCCAATCACCACGCCTGATTTAGCGGCGATGAGCGACGCGAGAAAGACAATCAAGATGGCGCGAGAACTGAATAAACAGGTTGTGGGAATTATTGTCAACAGAGTTCGTGGTGAAGAGCATGAAATTGACATCCAGAATATTGAAGCGTTCCTTGAAGTTCCTGTGATTGGTGTTATTCCTGAAGAGAGCAGTGTTCGCGCTGCGTATCAGTTGAAAGGTCCTGTTCTGTATACGCATCCTGACGGTGAAGCCGCGCTTGCCTATAAAAAGCTCGCGGCAAAAGTAATTGGCGAAGAATTTCAGGATGGTCTTGGACCAAAGAAAGATACTTCTCTCACGCATGATATTCTTGCGGGATGGAATATAATTAAGCGATGAAGGAAGAGAGCTTCTGCAAATCTTTGTAATTTTGAACGAGTATTTTTTTTGAGAATGGAGACTCATGAAAGAAAGAAAGCTCTTCTTTTTCTATTTTTTCTTTATATTTTACTTCAATAGCAATCTTTTCTTTCGGTTTCACAAGTATAAAATCAATTTCTTTTCCGTTTTCAAAATAATAATGGACAGAATTATCCTTTATTTCCATGAAAATAAGATTTTCAAAAAGAGCGCCCTTGTCTTTTGCCCCGACAAAGACAGTATGAATGCCAGTGTCAGCGATGTATACTTTTTTAGGAGAAAAAGTGCGTTCATTAAGAGAGCGTGCATATCGTTCAATAGTATAAAACAAAAAAGTCTCCTCAAAATAACCAATATATCTTCTAACACTATCAACACTACATCCTAAGATACGCGCAATCTTTGCATAACTGAGTCTCTTTCCCACGCGCTCACAGAGAAGCAAGAAGAGTTTTTCTACAGTTTCCTTATCTTTAATGTTATAAACAGCAATAATGTCTTTATACATAATTTGTTCTATTGTTGTCTTAATCGTTTGAGGATCTCCTGTAATAACATATTCAGGAAGTCCACCATAAAGTACATATTGCTCAAAATGTTTGTCAAGAAGATAACTTTCTTCTTTTTTTACAATGATTCCTTTAAAGAGAAGATACTCTGAAAAGTCAAGAGGATGAATCTCAATAATGCGCGATCTTCCAACAAGATAATTATTTTTTGAACGAAGTAGAGACGCTGAAGAAGAGGAGGCATAAATTTTTACATGCTCCAAATCATAAAAATTCTTAAGCTCTTGTTCAAAAGAGGGAACATGGACGATCTCATCTAAAAATAAGTAAATCTTTTTATCTCGTGTATGACCATGCATTTTACGAAACGCTTCAATAAGCGCGTGAATAGTCATTCCATGAAAAGTGATAAAGTCCAGAGTAAGATAAAGAATGGTGTTTGGTTCAGTTTTTGCGAGGAGTTCCTGAATAATTTGTTTAAGAAGCGTTGTTTTTCCCACTCTTCGTAAACCTGTCAAAAAGGCAATTTCTTTTTTGTCAAGAGAAGAAAGGAGCGGAACGAGATATTTTTCCCTTCTGATGCCTGTATTGAGAGAATTATTACTCCACCACGGATTCATTAATGTGAATGCTTCTTCCATATATCATAAGAAAAGCATGATTATTTATAAACTTTACGATGGCATCGTAAGATTTTACTGTTTTCTTACGATAGCAGCTTAAAGTTTATAAAGGAAATGGAAGAAAAGAAAAAATTATTTGTTATCTATTTTACTTGCTCTATTTTTGTAACATACCTATTTAAGGATAAAAAGTCACCATACAAAGGAGTAAGTGTGTTTTTAACAGCTCCTTGTGTATAAGTCAAAATCCCAAATGTGTCATTTACAAGACGAAGTTCTAATGTAGCAGAAGAACCACTGCAAGAAATTACGTTAATAGGATCGCCATCTCTGTTCACTTCTTTCTTATAACGCAAACAGCCTTTTTCAGGAAGAACAAGACCTGCTGCAACGAGATCTGCTTGTTTTTGCTCATATGCTGCGGAAGTTTCTCGTAATGTCGTATTTCTCCCATCACTAACTCCTTCTTGGTAAAGCGAGTTTCCGCCAAAATATAATCCTGTCCCAAGAGCTCCTAATCCTACTACCCACACTGTTGCTTTTCCAAACATTGCCCAACCACTATTACTTTCATTGTATCCACTCATTTTTCATTCACCTTTGTTTTCTCTTTTTTTGTTGTTTCTGTAATCTATGACTTTCGTCACTATAGAATAGTTATCCATCAAGTATTTATATTTTTCTTATATTATTAATATGAATAATATAAAAAGCAAAACTATAAAAGAAACAGCATCTCTCCAAGAGAGATGAAGCGAAAACTCATCAAACAAGGCGCGGGAGGGTTTACTGTCACGCTTCCTATCGAATGGGTGAGAGCGCACAATCTTTCAGGAGAGGAAGAAGTGACGATCGAAGAGCGTCATGGAAATCTTCTTATTGCAGCAGAATATCAAAAACAGGAGAGAGCAACGACGTTTGAAATAAAGAATCAGAATGATTCACGAATAAGAACAATTCTTGCTTCTGCGTATAGAAGAGGATATACAACAATAACATTGAGAAGCACTGAAGACTTTTCTTACGCATCAATGCAGCGCATTGTCGATACCTTACTTGGCCTAGTCATTGTAAAGCAAAGTAAAAGAGAAGTAATTATCAAAAATATACTAAAGATTGACACAGCAACGCTTGCAACAGTATTACAGAAGTTTTTTACGTCAATTACAGTGCTTCAAGAAGAAGTTTTAGAAAACATCAAGGAAAAGAAAACGACAAAAGAAGCAGAAGATCTGAGAATATCTATCCTAAAACTAAGAGATTACTGTCAACTTATAATCAATAAAACTACGTTCCAAAATGATAGATGCTATGAATATTATACACTTGTTTTTCTTGCAGAGAAAATTGCAGGGTGTTATGTGGATATTGGAAGAACAAAAAAAGTATGGTCAAACCATGAATATGAACTTCTTAAGCAAAAAACTGATGCTTTTGCTGCGCTGCAATCCGCACTCTTTGCGAACAAACTCGAAGAAGCAATGCGCATAAACACAATGCTTTCTGATGTGCGAAAAAAAGAACTGAAAGGTGTTCCTATGTCTCTTTCTATGCACACCATTTCAGAATATTTATTTGCGCTTTCATCGCATGTAGTGGCGCTCCTTATCTAAGAATCTACCAAACGAATATCAGCATAGGAATTATGCATGGAGAAAATAGAGAATGGACTATCCGGACCATACGTTCGATAATTATCGCGCATAAACGCAAAATGAGTAAAGACCTGAGCAAGAACTGCAGGCTCCATCAACCCTAATTTTGCCATCATTTGTCTAACCACATGATCAACTGCTGAATTATAAGACTGATACTCTTGAACCAAATCAGAAACAGCTTCGGGTTGTTGTTGAATGAGCGTGTTTAAAGTTGTTGTAACCCCAGAATTCTGCATTTCTTGATGCGCAAAAATCATAGACGCATACATCAACAAACGAGCACCCTGAGGAACAGGATCATCAGCAATATTTTCTTTTGTTTTGCATGCATCATTATAACAATAAGCAAGTTCGAGAAGGTTTCTATACACACGAGAAATTTGATACGCAAATAAAGCACGAGTAGGATCTCGTCCTTCGTTCACTGCATTTTCCATAACAATATCATTTTTTGCTTTTTCAACTGCATTATAACGTGGTAAGAAAAAGTCTGCCTCTGCTTTTCTGCGAAGCCAATATGTATTGGAAAAGAGATACGGAGTGTCAAGTAAAAACGAATCGGGATGTCCTTCAAAAACGCCCCCAAGATCAAGACGAACATCTTCTACCCAATTACGACCATTTGCTTCAATAAACCAATGTTTTTCAGATTGTAAAAGAGGAGCAAAGCGTTGTTCAAAAGTAGCAAGAAAATCAAAGAATGTCGATGGCACATCGATACCTTCTAAATGAGTATATCTTCCTTTAACTTTTGCGGTATAAGGAGTATTGTTTATAGCAAAAGGAGTTGCTCCAAGCGCTTTGATTTTTTCTTCTTCTTTCAAGAGGAGTCGAGCTTTCTGTTCTTCAGGTAATATCTCTGGTAAGACACTATCCATAATAGAAGCAACTGCATATTTCTCTCGTAAAAGCGCAATATAATGAGGAACATCCAACGCAGAATCAAAAAAGATCTTTTCAAAAAAGGTTGTGCCAGGAACATAATTCATAACAAAACCCTCTTCGTCTTCAGAGCGAATATGAGGAACAGAAAATCCTCGTTGAGCATACTCACGAAGTAAAAAAGTCTCTAAAGTTCTATCAGAACCAGTAACAAATTTACGGATCGAACCACCAACAACGCGAAAGTCTCCAGGTGGACCAGAAATAAGACGAAACACTTCCTGCTCTGCTCCCGGAATAAAAGCATATTCTGCTTGAGCGATAGTTCTTCCATTTCTTCCGCTAAGATCTTTGCGTAACATATAAGTCATTCATTTCTCCCCAGTAACTTCCTAACACCGCTCCTTTATATATTTTTCCTCATTTTACCACTAAAAAGTGACAAAGAAAGAAAAACAAGCGAAACATTTAAATATAAATTATAATTTATAAATTATAACATGACCACAACTGTCGCAGTAAAAGAAGAAACGTTTCATATGCTCCAAGAAGTAAAAGCAGAGCAAGAAGCAGAAAGCTTTGATGAAGTCATCAAGAAACTGATTTTAGCAGCGAAAAAACCAAAGAAATCGTATTTTGGCGCGTTTCCAAAATTAGGAACATTCAAGAGGGAAGAACTTGACCGTCTTGATTGATTCAAATTTGTGGATAGAGTATTTCTCTGGATCCCTTCTTGGAAAAAAAGTGCAAGCACTTATTGAAGGAGAAGAAAAGATAATGATAAGTACAATCAATATTGCAGAAATATATCGACATGTGCTGAGCAAGAGAAATAAAGCAGACGCAGAAAGAGCGAATGAAATTCTCCTGCAATATAGTTTTAGTATTCCTGTAACAAATGAGATTGCGAAAGCAGCTGCAATTCTGAAACATGAAAAAAAGGTAGGACTTGCAGATGCGATTATTTACGCGACAGCAACGCAGGAAAATGCGCAGGTAATAACAGCAGACAATGATTTCAGAGGATTTGAGAATACACAAATAATTTCATAGGAAACGCAAAACTATAATAACCCCTTCTCCCATAAAAGCGCCATGCCAAAGAAGAAGCAAAAAAAACCTACTGAAAAGAGAACCACTGCGTTATCAAGTGTAGAAAAGAAAATAGATCTCATTCTTGAACAACAGAAATTGCTCCTTGAAAAACAAAATATTCTTCAGCAAGAAGAAAAAAGAATTGAAGAGAAAGAAAAAAAGATTGAAACGCTTGAAATAGAGGAAAAGAAGGAAGAAGAAAGAATTGAAAAAGTTGCCGAAGAAGAGGAAAGCACATTGCAGCAGCTTGAAGAGCTCGAAAAAGAAATAAAACAGGAAGTAAAAAGAAGCCCGCTAAAGAAGATAACCTATCGTGATTTTACAAAAGGGATGATCGGCGCGTTTATTGGAATTGTTGCGCATTTTTCTTTTCTTGAAGGGCTTGATGTTGCGGAAAATTTTACCATGCTTCGCGCGTCGTTGCTCTATTTCATCGCTTTTTTGATTGGCGTTTCCTTTCTCTATTTTTCCGGCTTTCGTTCAGTGGAAGACAAAACCATTTTAAAGATAATTCCGTTGCGCATTCTTGTTATTTACGCAAGCGCGATCTTTGTCACATTTATTGTATTGGCTGTGTTTGGAATTATCACCATGCAGTCGAATTTTGAAGAGGTATACAAGACAATCGCCGCGATAAGCATCCTTGCGATATTAGGCGCGTGCACTGCGGATCTCATGGGAAAGGAGTGAGAAAAATGACAGAAAGAGTACAACTGGAACAGGGAATAAAAGCATTGACACCACGATTGGCAGCGCAGCTTCCAAAATTGAAAGAAATGATGCAGAATCTTACGACACATGCTGCTGTTACTCGCCATGGTGATCCTGAATTTGAGGAAGCAAGAAAAAATTACTTGCATATCCTTGAAGGATTAATCCGCTTTTCGCAGACAAATTTTCATAATGGACAATTATTGTACAAAATAAATGCTGAAGCGATAAATCTAGTCCAGCTGATGAAGGAAGAGGTGAAGGGATTAGTGGAATTGCATAGAGCGGTTTCACGATTTACAGTTCAGAATTCAAGAGAAGAAGTGCCAAAAATACATGCGATAATCACAAGATTAGAGACAATATATACCACGGAAGTGAAACTTGTCCAGGCGTTTGATAAAGCAGAAGGAATAAACGCTGCGTGAAGAAAAGAGTGGATGGTATTCTTGACGCAAAGTATAATAACCCCTAGATCAATAATGCTGCTATGCAGAAGAAAATAAGGAAAAAAGCAGGAAATAGTACGCAGAGAGCAGAGAAAAGTCCACAAATCATGCAAAGTGAAATAGCAATCATGCAAAGCATTGCGCAAAAGAAGAGTGGCGTCGAACAAAAGATGGAGCGTTTCGTCGCAATGACCGCGATGCTCTTATTAATCTTCACCAACATTCTCGGTGCAGTAGTACTAATCCCATTTTTATTATTCTTTGAGGGAAACGCGCAATACGCGATCGTTGGAATGTTCGCGATTGGGTTTGGTCTAATCTTCAATTTTATGATTCATTCAATAGAACATCTTGGAGATAGGCATCATCTCATCGCGGGCATTGTTGTCCCAACATTCGCGTTATTAGACCTCATTATTCTCTTTACATTATTAGAAAAAATAAAAGAAGTCTTAAAGGTACAAACAGAGTACAATTATGCGTTGATCATTGTGCTGTTTGTCGTCGCGTTCCTCATTCCGTACATAATAGATATTGTTCGGGGAAAGCATAAGTTTCAATAAAGAGGATTCTTCATGAACAAACTCAAGGAAATGCATTTTTCATTACTTTTAACAGCAATCACCGCTCTCTGTTTTGCGTTTCCAGCGATATTTGTCAAGCTACTGATGGGTGAACTTTCCCCTATTGGGACACTGACCATTCGTTTCTTGATCGCGGCAGCGTTGTTTCCAGTTGTTGTGATGATTGTCAAGAAGAATAAACTCAAAGCAATAGTGCATGCAAAAGGAGACGAGCTCAAAGAGTTTTGTATTTTAGGATTTTTGTTGTTTGCAAGCATTGCGTCATTATTTAGTTCCTTTCTCTATATTCATGCAAACAAAGCAATGTTGATCTACATGATGTATCCGTTGTTTGATGGTATTCTCGCGTGGATCGTTCTGAAAGAAAAAATAACAAAAGCAGATATTGCTGCGATGGTCTGTACAATCATTGGCGCGTATTTCATCTTTGGTATGAATAGTACAGAAGAAGGAAGCATGCTGGGGTATGGGCTTGCGGCAACAGGAACATTGCTTTTTGCGGTGTACTCCATTTTCAGCAGAGAAGTAGGACGTTGTTATGAATATTATAAGAGAACTGCGTGGCTGTTCATTTTCTGTTTCTTTTTCTTTATGATAGCGTTCTTTATAACAGGAAATCCAAAAACAATTTTGCTGCTCAACCCAATAAGCTGGCTCTGGCTCCTTCTGTTTGGGGTAATTAGTACACTTATTCCCTATATGTGTTTGAGTTACGCGACAGTATATTTGAAGTCCTCAGTCATAAGCGTCATGTTAATTTTAGGAAATGTTATAGGGATTGGATTAATTTCATGGATGTTCAGTGAGCCAATGACAGTTCCGATGTATATCGGCGCGGGGTTTATCATCTTTGGTTTTGTGATTACCACCGTTGCAGAGTGGGAAGAGGAAGAGAGAAAGTATCATCATGTTTGTCATCACTAAAGAAACAGCGTGATTATCATGCTCGAATACAGGCAATATAAAATAAAAGAACTGCTTGAACTAGAACCATGGTCAGCCTATAAACTCGCCAATTATTTCAAAGTAGAAGCAGCAGATATAATTAAAGATTTAGAACTGATCAAGCGAGCAATTCGACCAAAGAAAATTGAGATGATTCCTGCAACGTGTGATGGTTGTGGATTTCAGTTGAAAGATCGAACAAAGCTCAAAGCGCCAACAAAGTGTCCGAAGTGTAAAATCGAAGCAGTGCAGGATCCATTACTCTTCATTAAGTAGAACAAAACTAGTTCTTTACAAAGAGCAAGCGCCACGCCAAAGCAAGCAGCGCACCGCAAAGAATGAAGATCGCAATTTTGATAATCACAACATAACGAATGAATTTCTGCTGCACAGAAGTCATTGAAGCATATTTTTTCTTTAAGGAAGCGATTTTCTTCTTCATAAAGATGAATAGGTAAGAGGAAAATATAAAGGTTGTCAGGAATGGGGTATAAACGCACAAGACCGAACGTTGCTGTGAGGTCTTGTGCGTTGAGACGCGAGCGCTTATCGAGCGTCTCTTTCCTATGTTCATGTTAATGAAAAAACTAAAAATAATTCCTGAGGGAACCAATCTTCGAAAACATTATATACAACAAAGAGAGAAACATAAGCATGGCAGATACCTTCACCAAAGTCACGCAAACAATTCTCAAGAAATACAAAACATCAAAGAAAGAACACGATATCATCTTAAAGAAAATAGACGGATTTCTCCACGAAATCCGAGTTGCGTTAGATCACATGAAAATCGAAGCGTATGTCATGCTTGGAGGCAGCGCGGCAAAAGGAACATTCATCAAACACGACTTTGACTGCGATATTTTCGTGCGATTTCAATATGACAAATACAAAGAAAAAGATCTTTCAACTATTCTAGAAACTGCGCTAAAAAAAATAAAGAGTGTAAAATACGAAAAAGTCCATGGTTCAAGAGATTATTTCACAGGCAAATGGAAAGATCTGCATTACGAAATCATCCCTGTTCTCTATATCACTAACAAAAACATGGCAAAGAATATTACAGACATGAGCCCGCTCCACGTCGAATGGTTAAATCAACACATTAGTGAAGAAATCAGAGACCAAATCCTGCTCACCAAACTTTTCTTCAAAGCGCAAAAAGTCTATGGCGCGGAAAGTTACATGAATGGCTTTTCTGGCCATGTTGTTGACCTTCTAACAGTCTACTACGGCTCATTCAAAGCACTGCTGGAAAACATCGAAAAGTGGCAGGAGAAAGAACTCATCAACATGACACCACATGCGGTAAACATGAACACATTAAATCCTGACAAGCTCCAATCCGCGATTATCATGATCGATCCAGTACAGCCAGAAAGAAACGCGGCAGCTGCAGTGAGTTTTGAACAATTCTACACCATCAAAAATCAAGCAACAGCGTTGCTCGCAAAACCGAGTATAGAATTTTTCAAAAGAAAGAGTATCACAAAAACAGATATCGCGAAAATAAAAAAAGACGCGGCAAAGAAAGACGCGGCGTGCATTATTCTTAAAGCATTGCCAACACATGGAAAACTCGACACCATCGGTACAAAGATTTTCAAGAGCTTTGAATATATGAAAGAAGAACTCGAGAGAAATGAGTTTCATACAGAAGAATCTGGTTGGGATTGGGAAGAAGAACAGGAAAAGGCTGCGCTCATTTGGATTGTGGTAAAAGAAAAGAAGCTCTCTGCAATCACAGAGCAGCAAGGACCACCATTAAAACTGCAAGAAGATGTCAAAGCGTTCCGCGCAAAGCATAAAGAAATCTTCTTCAAAGGCGAACGCTTGTACGCAAAAATAAAACGAAAATACCAAAAACCAGAAGAACTGATCAAAGCAATTCTTAAAGATAAAAGAATTAAAGAAAAAGCAAAAAAGTGGACAATTATAAAGTAAAAAGAATACGATAACAAGAGAGAATAGAATAATAAAGAAGAAGAAAAATAGGATAAGAAAGGAAGATGAAAGAACTAAAAGAACAAAAAATTCTAGAAATCAAGCGACAAGCATTTCATGCAGGAATTGGAATCTTGCTAGTGCTGCTTCTGTACTTTGAAATCCTTCCATTGTGGCTTTTCTTCATCATCAATATTACAGGCACAGTAATTTACTTCACCTGGGAAAAAGGAGCGAGCAAAATATTCACATGGTTTTTTCGTCATTTTGAAAGAGAGCATGCAAAAGAAGGGCATGGCGCATTGTCGTATGCGTGGGGATGTTTTTTTACCGTTCTATTTTTCAATGCAAACACCGCATATGCGGCTATCCTCATGCTTGCGTTAGGAGATAGCGTTTCGCATTATGTTGGAAGATTTTATGGCAAAATTAAACATCCATTAAACAAGAAAAAGAAAGCAGAAGGAATAATAGCGGGCATTATGGCGGCGTTTGCAGGCGCAGTAGTTTTCATGCCAGCGGCAACAGCGTTTGGCGCGGCGTTAGTCATAATGAACGCAGAAGCGATTGAATGGAAGCTGGGGAAATACAAGATAGACGATAATTTGTGGATACCGCTTGCGGGCGCAATAGTTATAACAATAATTTCGTACATCTTCTAAGAAGCGAACAAAAAAAGCAAAGCAATTTATACCACAAAAAGAACAAGAAACTCATGAACGCACTCCACATAGAAAATGTCAGCAAAATATTTCCAGGAGCAAAGAAACAAACACTAAACAATGTTTCATTCAGCATAAAAGAAGGAGAAATTTATGGGCTTCTCGGACCAAATGGCGCGGGAAAGACAACATTGATCAGCATTATCGCGGGATTGCTCGCGAAAGACACAGGAGCAATTGCGGTCTTCAACTATGACATTGACAAAGAACCACAGGAAATAAAACAAATACTCAACGTTGTTCCAGGATTTAGTCACGTCAACAGCTCTTTATCAGTGGATGAATTTCTCGCCGTGTATGCGCACCTCTACAATGTCAAAGACTGGCAAAAAGAAAGAGAAAGTGTACTCAAGCGAGTAGAACTCAAAGACAAAAGAAGCACCCAACTCAACGAACTTTCCTCTGGCTATAAACAGCGAGCACTTTTAGCGAAAGCGCTGCTTTCAAAACCAAAATTACTTCTTATGGACGAGCCAACAGTGGGTCTCGATATAGAGATTGCGATCAAGATACGAGCGTTGATGAAAGAATTACGGGCGCAGGGATATACCATTCTTCTCACTACCCACAATATGATGGAAGTAGAAGAGCTCTGTGATAGAATTGGGCTTATCAACAACGGAAAACTTGTTGCGGAAGGAACTATCAAAGAGATTAAAAAATTAGTTGTGGAAAGAAATGGAATTGAGATAGAATGCGAAGATCCAAAGACAATAAAAAGTGTCTTTGAGAAAGAACCATATACACTTGAAGTAAAAATCATGAGCACGGGCTGTATTATTTATGTCAAAGAGTACAAGCATATCAAAGAAATAATGAAAAAACTTGCGGCAAGAAAAGAAAAAGTATATGGTATTTCGATTATGGAGCCAACATTGGAAGAAACATTTATCCAACTAACAGGAAAGAAACAAAGAAGATGAGGAAAAAATGAATCCACAAAGAATCTACGGAATGATGTATCAGAGTACAGTCATCATGAAACGAAATATGTTTCGCTTCTTTGATATTACGCTGTGGCCGCTTATTTTATTTCTTTCCCTCACGCTGTTTGTCAAATATCTGGATCAGGGAGAAGTCATTTTAGGAACAGTCATTCTTGGCGTCACAGGCTGGAGAGCCGTCTATCATGCGCAGATAGAATTTTCACAGAATTACATGGATCAATATTGGTCCGGAATGAGCGGACATTACCTTATTTCCCCAATTACGTTAGGAGAATCTATTATCGCGAATATCATTGTGAGCACGCTAAAGTTTACGTTTGTCGCGGGGTTGTATTTTCTTCTTGCGAAATTTCTGTTCCATCACACATTTTTAAATTGGGGGTTAATTTTTGTTGGATTATTAGTGCTCGGCGTATTTGGAGTCATTCTTGGATTAATCACGTTAGGAATCTGTTTTATGTATCATGAAAACGCGTTCGCGGTTTCGTTTATTTTACCTGATCTCATTGTCCTGTGGTCAGGAGTGTATTATCCAGTGAGTGTGTTCCCGAGTGCAATGCAAGCCATCGCGCATTTCTTTCCGACGTATTATGGCTTTGAAATCTTGAAAGCGTCAGTAGGCGCGGGAACAATCAACATCCCATGGCTGATTGGCACAATGCTCTTGTGGCTCGTGGGCGCGGTGTTGTTTTTAGCATGGGCAAAGAAATATACCATGAAGAAAGGATTGTTTGCGAAACTAAATTAAGAAGAATTTATTGAAAGAGTACTTTTTCAAATATCACTTGAGAAGATTTTTTCAGATTTTCAATTTTTGTAAAATCAAGTTCAACTCCTAAGCCTGCTTTGTCTGTAGATTTTCTAACTCCATTCTCAAATGTTGGCCTATATTTGTAAATATCTGGCATCTGTAAATCGTAATCAAGATCAGTTAACATAACATTTTTTGTTGATTGCGCAAAATGGATTCCGGCAGCTATTCCTATGGATGATTCAAACATGCATCCTACCATCACTTTTAAGCCATGTTTTTCACATTCTTCTGCGATAATTTTAGCTGGCCATATTCCTCCTGTTTTTTGGAGTTTGATGTTTATTCCATTTGCGCATTGTTTTTTTATGATTGTTTTAACATCTTCAAGATCTACGGCTGATTCATCAACAAATATAGGGATATTAACATTATCTGTAACTTCTTTCATCAAATCCCATTGTCTTGCTGGCACTGGTTCTTCAATAAGTATGACGTCTTGGAGAATATTTCCAAGTTGATTTAATATTTTTATAGCTTCTGCGCTTGTTTTATACGCTTGGTTGCAATCAAGAACATAAGAGATTTTTCTTTTCATTTCATCAATTTTTTCTTTTATCATCTCGCATCTTTTAATGTCATTTTTTCCCATAAGTTTTATTTTGATAACTTTAAGATGAGGATAAGCTTTAAGAATTTTTTCTACGTCTAGTTGTGTTTCTTTTGGATTTTTGCCAAAGAGGGTTATACAATTTAAAGGCATGTTTACATTCTTAGAATATAAGTTTGAAATTTTTGATTTTTCTTGCTTTCCCCATAAATCATGAAGAGCAAAGTCAATAGCCGCGCGAGCAGTTGGTGAACCTACTGGCAACTTCTTATGAATTTCTTGAATTGTTTTAAGATTGATTTCTTTTGGAAGTAAGAAAGCATTTTCTTTTAAGTAACGAAAAACTGATTTTTGGGTGTCTTTTGTAATGAAGGGGTCAGGAACAGCTTCGCCATAACCTATTAAATTATCTCTCTTGACAATCAGAAGATCGCCTGCGTTATGGTGAAATGTTTTCCAAGCAATCCTGACAGGCTCTTCAAATTTGAAGTTTAATTTGTATGCTTCTATCATTTTATCATAAACTCCATTTTGTTATCTTTTAGCATTTTTACTGTTAAAGAATGATTTGGCTTTTCTCCAAATAAGCTGTTAATAGTCTGTAAAGATACATCAATTGTCTTGGAAAAATTGAGTTTAGAGAATTGTTCAACATACTGTTTATCTAAGCCTCCCTCTAAAAATACTTGAGAGCCTGATTTAGGTATTCCATCTGCATTGAATGCTGCAAAAACGCCCAAGTCTAATAAGTTAGTTGCTCTTTTCTTCAAAATTTCGCTTTTTTTATTTTCTCCAATCTCTTGAAAAATCAAACAAAGCTTATCTCTAAATTCTTTCAGATATTCAGCTTGATTAAATCCTCCCAATACATCAATGCCAGCTAATGCCCAAATATTATAGAAGGTAATGAAAAGAGTCTCATTTAGATTTTTCTTCTCCACTTCTTTAATTATATTATTACCTTCGACGCTGTATTTTTTAGTTCCAAAATACAGGCAATCTTTATCAAGGCAGTTTCCCTCAAGATAAACCAATTCTGCATCTTCTCTTTTTTCTAAAGGAAATTCAATTCCACATTTGCATGAACCATAATAAAAATACGTTGAAGATAATACCCCATAATGGTCTTTAAAATGCTTCTCAAGAAGGGTTCGTAATTTTTTATTTACTAACAGATTCTCTCTTTTAACTTGTAAATCTTCAAGGGGCTTAATGATAAGAGGAAAGGATTCAAAATCATTAAAAAGATGAGGCCAGAGTTGACTACTAAACCAACTACTTTGTTCATTGAATGTTTCTCCTTTTTTGACCATTTGCTTTGCGTATTTGATAAATGCTGATAACTTCTCCTGATTGATGAATTTAAACATAGACGGGCTTTTCTGGAACTTGTAAAAAGATTGTAAGAAGTTTTCCATTTCCTGTTCAGTAATCTTCTCTGCTTTATTGAGAGTTATTTTGCTTCTTCCTCTTAATGTATAACGAGAGAGCTTCATGCTCTTCTCACCCATATGTGAAAGATCAACTGAACCAGGCCTTGTTTGGCTTTTAAAAGTAATACGACTGCATGGAGAAGAAATAATATTTTCATTTTCGTTAAGAAGATGGGGGAGATTAACAAGAATGTTTTCTCCAAGACCGAATGATTCTTCCCATTGTAAAAAAGCCATATGAGAACCAGTTGAAATCCTGCGAATATTATCTTGTTTAAAGTTCTTGCAAAATACTTTATATGCTTCAACATCAAGAGGTAATAATTCTCTTTTTCTCAATAAATGCTCATGAACATACTCAAGTAAAGTCTTATTTTTGAATTCCTCTTTCAGTTTCATTAATTCTGGAAATTTGCCCATAATATCAGCTCTACGGTATCCTATACAAATGCTTGACCATATAATTTTCTTCATCAGATGTAGTGATAATCTCTTTAGGAGCGTCTTTTACAGAAACAACGTCTTGAGGAACAGCAACTGCTTCTGGCTGTATTGCTTGTTGCAGAGCAGGAGCTTCTTTCTTCGCGCCTTTGTAATCAATAAAATCCGCTTTGTCTTTTATCTTCTTCATCGCGTCCTCAAAATCTGGAGGAGGAAGTTGTTTTGGCTGCCACGTCAAAGAAATGCCATCGTTTTCAAAACGGGGAATAATGTGAAGAGAAAGATGTCCTTTTGCGCCCGCGCCATTGTTACAAATAATGTTTGTTCCGTGTGATGCGAGTCCTTCATAGATCGCGCTTGCGGCGTAGCTTGCGACATAGAAGAGTTGCGTCGCGAGAGAATCAGGAAGCTGTTCCAACGTTTCTATGTGATCTTTGGGGATGACATGAATATGACCAACAGCGGCAGCGTCAGAAGGAAGATACGCGAGACAAACAGCATCTTCATACACAATCTGGCTCGCAACATGTTTCTGGCTGATGGAGCAAAGAGGGCACGTCATTGTCGTTGTAACATTTCCCGATGAAGGCGGGAAATCAGATCAAGATCTGCTCCTTTTTTTGATTTTTCTTCTGGTTCTTCCGGTGATGCTTCGTTTCCTTCTTTCTGTTTCTTTGAAAACGGTTTTTTTACATATTTTTTTTGCTGCTCTTGTTCTTTAGCTTCTTCTTGTTGTTCTTCAGAGTACTCTTCGCCAGCTTCAGAAGATGATTCCTCTTCCCCAAAAGCATGAAGGTTTGTAATAGATTCATCTTCATCCTGAATCTCCGCAGGATTCTCTGCGGCAGGAATCTCCAGATGCGGCGCAAGGTTTTTGAGCGTCTCTGTATCAACAAGACTACTTGCAAACTGTGTCGCAGAAGCAGTCTTCTCTTTAAACGGAGCAAGAATTTCTTGCACATCCTGTTCCTGATGAACATCGCGGGCAATCACTGCGCGCTCTAATGCTTCAACATCAACGCCTTCAAAGAGTTCCTTCAATTCCGAAACCTGCTGAATTTTTTCTGTGAACAAGAAGGTCTGTTTCAAAAGAAGCTCTTTGAGTTTTGGATTATCATTGACCAAATCAACAAGCTCATCCATAGAATACTGAGACTCTGCTTTTTTCGGAGGAGCGAAATGCGCGATAATGTCATCAACATCAATGTTCGCGAACACAGATTTCAAGCGACCGCTTTGCTGCACTTGTTTCTTGAATTCTTCAGGATATTGAATAACAAATTGTTTGAGTTGATCATTAGATTCCACCAATTTGATGACTGTTTCTTTTGTGTAACCTGCAGGTGAGCGGACTGATGACGAAGGTTGTTGCAGTGCTGATGGTTGTGGAGGAGATGAGTATTCTTGTTCAACAGACGAAACTGAGGAACGTACTTGTGTTTGCTGTGCTTCAACACGCGGTTGTTCCTGCCCAGGAATGGGATAAAGCGAAAAGCGCTGGCGAAGCATGATCGGAAGATTGTGCTTCAATAGATTGAATGTTTCCTGCAATTTCGCTTTATCGATAATTCCTTTTTTAGGTTGAAAAAACTCTAAATCATCAGGAGCTTCCCTAGGAATAAGATGCAGCATAAAGTGGCTGCTCTGTTGTCCAGCGGCGTAGCCGTTTGCGATGAAAAGCGTGTTGCCAAAAAGCAGCATGCCTTCTTTCATCGCAGCGGAAAGTTGTTTTGTTCGCGTAAAAAGATGTTCAAAAAGAGGAGGAGGAATTAATGGCATAATGGGATAATGTTCTTTAGGCATAATGAGAAGATGCCCTTTCGCGGCAGGGTTGATGTCAAGAATTGCGAGGAGTTGATCATCTTCGTAGACTTTTTTGCTAGGAATTTCTCCTTTGACAATCTTGCAGAAGGGACATTGCGCTTTTTGGCTGTCAATTGCCTTTTGTTGATCTGGAGAGAGCTGCATGAAGAGATTTTAGAAAGAGCAATATTTAATGGTTTTGGTGGTAAAGTATTAAAAGAAGAGAAAATGAATCTGAGTCATGACCTGGCAAAAACTTTTAGCGAGAGAAGGCGTGGACATCACAACGATCTCTGGCTTAGACATTGTTTTTTACGATGCGGTCTGGCAATTTGCGCAAAAAAAAGAAGAACTGTTTTTCACGCATTTTCAAGAAAAGAATTTCACCCACTATATTGGGGTAGATCAGAAAGAAGTAGGAAGATTTCTGTACAAAAAATATTTCAATACTCCAGAACAAATTCAAAAATACTATAACGAAGGACAAGTCCTTCTGAAAAAGATACAGAAGACAACAGAGAAGTGGGAAAAAGAGAAGAGAACAAAGACGCAGGAAGCGTTTCGTGAGTTCAGAGAACAGTTCATGCAAATCAACTATGTGTATAGTATTTTCTCCTGGCTTGCAATTGAAGCATGGCAGGCAGATTTTGAGCAGCTCCTGAATGGGATTATCAAAAGAAATAAAGTAGAACACCAACAAGATGAAATTCTCACCGCAGCATACAAGCCGTGGAAAAATACTGCGCTTCATGAGATACAAGAAAAGATAAGCAAGGGTATTTCTCCGAAAAAGATAGCAGAAGAATATCAATTCCTCAGAAGCTGGTCTGTGGTGTGGTATAGACCCCTTGATGAAGCGTGGGTAAGAAATATCACCGCTCAAAGTCACAACGATGCAAAAGCACTAACCAAAAAACAACTGTTTGCTCTCCTTAATCCAACCCCTGAAGAAAAGAAGTTCTTAGAACTTGCGCCATACATTATTTTCTTCAAAGATT
Organism: Candidatus Woesearchaeota archaeon; assembly: GCA_016214075.1. NCBI lineage: Archaea > Nanobdellati > Candidatus Woesearchaeota > Candidatus Woesearchaeota archaeon. The sequence goes on along the minus strand of JACRPI010000020.1, from coordinate 93,830 downwards.
GGAGAGATGATCTGAGAAGAATGCATTGCTATTCATGGACTTTTTTGTTTGAAGAAATAGCAAAAGCATGGAAAATAAAATACGAAGAAGTAGGATATCTGACATTAGATGAGATAGAAAGTGCATTAAAAAAAGAAAATAATCCAAGTAAAATAATTGCTGCAAGAAAAGAAAAGCCATGCATTATTACGTGTTTGGGAGAAGATCTGAAAATAACAGTTATAGACAAAAATATTCCTGAAAAATATGAAAAACGCATCGAAGAAATAGAGAATAAAGGGAAAAATGAAGTTATAAAAGGTCTTGTTGCTTTTAAAGGAAAAATAACAGGCAAAGTCAAAATTGTGCGATCGTACCATGATGTCAAAAATGTAGAGATCGGCGATATTCTCATTGCAAACACCACACATCCAACATACCTTCCTGCGATGCAAAAAGCAGCAGCGTTTGTGACAAATGAAGGTGGAATTATCAGTCATGCAGCTATTGTTTCGCGGGAGATGAAGAAGCCTTGTATTGTCGGCACAAAAATCGCAACAAAGATTCTGAAAGACGGTGATCTTATCGAAGTAGACGCAGAGAAAGGAACAGTCAGAAAACTTCCGTAAACTTTATATACAAGGTATACTATGTATACATTATGACTGAAGTAAATATCTCCGCAAGAATTCCAGAAGTCCTGGAAGCAGAATTAGAAGTATATATGAAAGAAGAGCATTTGGAAAAGTCAGCGGCATTACGAAAACTTCTCTTCAAATCGTTGGAAGAGTGGAGACTCGAACACGCGCTCAAGCTTTTATCTGAGGGAAAAACAACAGTAAGTAAAGCGGCAGAGATTGCGGGAATAGATATCTGGTCATTGACTGCGAAAATAAAAGAAGCAAAAATTCAGTGGGTGAAAGATAGAGCTGTCCAGGAGGATCTGGAGGCATTCTGATGGATTATGTCTTTGATGCATCACCACTTATCTATTTGGGAAAAGTTCGTGCTTTAGAGAAAGTTTCACTTCTTTCTGGAAGGAAATTCATACCGCAACGTGTGTATGATGAAGTTGTTCTCAAAGGATTGGAAAGAAGAGAAACTGAAGCGACATATGTGAACAACCTCATTAGAGAAAAGAAGTTTCTTGTAGAAAAAACAAGAATAAAGAGAGAGAGAAAAATACCCCTGAGCCAAGCGGATGTAGAAGTTATTTTTCTTGCAAGAGAGAAAAACGCCATTGCGATTATAGATGAAATATATGCGCGAGAGGTTGCAGAATCATTAAGAGTAAAGAGACACGGAACAGTATATGTAATATTACTCTTATTGCAAGAGAAAAAAATAACAAAAAAAGAAGCAAAACAATATATTGATGGAATGATCTCTTCTGGTTTTTATCTCTCTATTGATATGTATAAAGAAGTAATGAAGAAGATAGAGAATATGTGAGAAAACTACGATGACTTCCATCAAAACGCTCAAAAAAATAGACTGGATATTGCATTTAGAGAGAAAGAGCAATATTTTCTATGTTTCTATTTTCTATAAAGCATATAGTACATTAATGGAACAAGAGACTGGCTTCAGATTTAGAAAAGAGTTGTGTTGGTATAAAGATGGATTTGCGACAACATATCGCTCAGATGCGGAGATGAAAGCAGTAGTGACACATTTCCTTAAAATAATCAAAGAGAAGAATCCAAAACTGCAAGAATGGATAAAGAAAGGGAAGCAGTATCAAAAGAGAGAAGAAACGTTAATGAAGAGATTTTCAGAGAAGAATATAAAGTTCAAAAAGCAGTACAGAGAGATTATTGATGAAATGGAGCATATTTTTCTCTATCTCACCTGCATTCCATGGTATGTATTATATGCGATGGAACAAGGAATGACTGAAGAAGAGCAAAGAAGATATGAAAAAATAAGAAAAGAGTTTCAAGCATTCCGAAAAAAAACAAGACGAGCACTTCAACCAGTGATTGAAGAAATATGGAAGCAAGCAGCAGAAATAACAAAAAGAGCTGATTCCAAAGATTACGCATACTGCACAACAGAAGAAGTCAGAGAAATATTTGAAAAACAGAAAGATGTTCAAGAGATTTCCAAGCGAAAAAATGGCTGCTGGTGGTATTTTGATGAAAGAGAAAAAGCAATCTTCCTTTACGATGAAAAGATAAAAGAAAAGCTCAATATTGTAGAGAACAGTGTGAAAGAACAAACAGAAGTGCAGGGAAGAAGTGCATGTGCTGGAATTGTCCAGGGAAGAGTGTGCATCATTAATGCAGTGGATGATATGGATAAATTTCAAGAAGGAGATATTATTGTTTCCATAAACACAAATCCAACATTACTGCCTGTTTTGGAGAAATGCAAGGCAATTGTGACAAATGAAGGGGGCTTGATCTGTCACGCTGCGATCATTGCGAGAGAAATCAAGAAACCATGCATTATCGGCACAAAAATCGCAACAAAGATTCTGAAAGATGGTGATCTTGTCGAAGTCGACGCAGAGAAAGGAATTGTAAGGAAGATACAATGAACAAAATAAACATCATTCTAAAAGCAAGAAACTGGCAGTACTACTTAACGCGCCCATTTAATCTTTTTGGTGCATCATTATGGCATACATGGTATGAATCAGAAGAATGGAAACGAGTTCTTGGTGCACGATTTCCAGACGTGTTATTTCTAGAAGAAAAGAAAGACGTTGCACGATGCTACCGGCCAAAAGAACAAGTAGAAGCATATAACAAATGCGCAAAAGAAATCTATACAAACACAAAAAAGATACGAACACTTCTTGAGAAAGCAGAACAACTCAATAAACAAGCAGAAAGGATTCTTGCGAAAAAAGAAACGCTAACATTACAAGAGGCAGTGCAATTTTTAATCATTTTGAGTCTGCATGCAACAGCGCTTCCCTACAGAGCAGGAGAATTTCTCAATGAAATCAAAGACAAAGAAGTGATCAAAAAGACAGAACAGCTACGAGCAATATCATATTATCCAAGAATAATTGAAGAGATAATTATCCCTCTTGCGCAAAAAGAAGCAAAAAAAGCAGGAGTAAATGAAAATGCTGTAAATTATCTGACATATAAAGAAATTCTCGCAAAAGAGTGGCAGAAGTATAACGAGAGAAAGAATCAAGAAGGAAATTATGTTTATGCAGTCATTGATGAGAAAGAATATATTTCTTTCAGAACTGATGCAGAAAAAATCATTGAAATGTTAGAACCCATTACAAAAGAACAAGAGATCAAAGGTCGCTGCGCATATCCTGGAATAGTAAAGGGAAGAGTCAGAATAGTGAATGATCGAACAATTAAAGGAGTCATATTTAACAAAGGAGAAATCTTAGTTTCAGTAAGTACAAGTCCAATCTACATGCCGTTTATCGAGAAAGCAACAGCGATTATCACAGATGAAGGCGGACTTGTGTGTCACGCAGCAATTCTCTCAAGAGAGTTAAAAATCCCTTGTGTGATTGGAACTAAGAATGCAACACGAATGCTCAAAGACGGCGATCTTGTTGAAGTGGATGCAGAGAAAGGGATTGTGAAAAAAATTTTATCCAAAATACCATAAATAGAATGTACCCCTACAATTCTATCAAAAAAAATAATTTGTAGGGGTACAAATACTAACCTCTCCATCCAACTTCCACAACCTTTAAAAGAACAACAAAGAGACAATTCTTCATGAAACTCTACGAATTCGAAGGAAAACAACTCCTCAAAGAAGCAGGAATAGCTGTTCCAGAAGGATACATAATAGAAAACACAAGAGAAATCCAAGAACCAACAGAAGAAGTAATCATCAAAGCGCAGACATTAGAAGGTAAGCGAGGAAAAGCGGGGTTAATCAAATCCGCAAAAACAAAAGAAGAGATTCAAACAATAACAAAACAACTCCTCCACGAACACCACAGCTTTGAAACAGTAAAAAAACTCCTCATCGAAACAAAGTGCAAGATAAAAAACGAGTTCTACCTCGCAATAACCTACGACACAAAGACAAGAAATCCGGTGATCATCGCAAGCAGTCAAGGAGGAGTAGATGTTGAAGAAACAAAAAATATCCATCCAAGCAAAGTGATTGTGGAACAAGTAAACATCCTCAACAGCATCACAGAACATGAAGCAAAGCACATCCTTCACAAAGCAGGAATAGCAAATCTGCAGATGATTCCACTATTGGAAAAGCTCTACAAATTATTTATAGACAAAGATATGAAATTACTCGAGATAAATCCACTTATTGAAACAGAAAGCAACGATCTCATCGCGGCTGACGCGAAAATAATTCTTGACGACGATGCGTTGTTCAGACAAAATATTCAATTCCCACAAAGAGTAGGAATAGGCAGAGAAAAAACAGAGGCAGAAATCGCGGCAAACAAGGTCAACGAACTCGATCACAGAGGAATTGCGGGAAAAACATACATCGAATTAGAAGGAGATGTTGGCATACTCGCGTCAGGTGGCGGCGCAAGCATTACAGCAGTGGACGCGCTGATCAGCTACAAGCAAAAGCCTGCGAATTATACAGAATACAGTGGAAATCCAAGTCCAGAAAAAGTGGAAGCGTTGACAAGAATTGTGATGCACAAACCAAATCTCAAGGGATTATTTGTCGTCGGAGCAAAAGCGAATTTTACGCAGATTCATGAAACAATCGCTGCGATCATAAAAGTCATCAAAGAATTAAAACCTGAATATCCCATTATCTTCAGACGCGCAGGACCAGGAGATAAGGAAGCGAAAATAGTAGTCGAACAAACAGCAAAAGAACTCTGCTTAGATATGGAATGGTATGGCGATGAAACACCTATTACTGTTGCGGCAAAAAAAATGGCTGAAAAAATACAGGAGAGAAAACGCTGTGCTTGTTAGAAAAAAAATAAAGAAGTAAAAAAATGCAAAGTAAAGAAAAAACACGCACCAACAAAGGCAAAAACATCAGGGGGACCCATTCCCACATGAAGTGGGAATGGGGTATTTATTATTAAAAGAAGTAAAATACAAAATAAAACAACGAGAGCAAACAAAAATGAGCATTTTAATCAACGAGAAAACAAAAGTCCTTGTGCAAGGAATAACTGGAAAAGAAGGAATTCGAGCAACGCAGTTTATGCAATCTTACCAAACAAATGTCGTTGCGGGAGTCCGTCCAGGTAAAGGAGGAGAAACAGTAGAGGGAGTTCCTGTCTACAATAGTTGCAAAGAAGCAATGCAAACGCATCCAGACATCACCATATCCATAATTATCGTGCCAGCAAAAGGAGCGAAAGACGCAGTGATTGAAGCGCTCGAAGCAAACATCAAGCTCATTAATGTCATTACAGAAAACATTCCTATCAAAGATACTGCACACTGTGTTGCGCTAGCAAAAAAACACCATGCAACAATTATTGGTCCAACATCTATTGGCATCATTAGTCCAGGAAAAGCAAAAGTGGGGATGATTGGCGGATTAACAAGTGAACAATTCAGTAAAGGAAATGTAGGAATTATTTCAAAGAGCGGCGGTATGTCTTCAGAAACAGCATCTATTCTGACAAAAGCAGGGATTGGACAATCTACAGTAGTGGGTTGTGGCGCAGATGTTATCATGGGCACAAATTACGTAGAACTGTTAGAAATGTTCAAAAGCGATGAAGAAACAAAAGTAATTGTTCTGTTTGGAGAGATAGGAGGAACAGCAGAAGAAGACGCTGCGGAGTATATCAAAAAAACAAACTATCCAAAACCAGTGATTGCGTTTATTTCTGGAAAATTCGCAGAAATGCTCCCTTCAACAACATTAGGTCATGCAGGAGCAATTATTGAAGAAGGCAAAGGAACACGAGCGGCGAAAGTCGCTGCATTAAATTCTGCAGGTGTTCATGTCGTTGAAGTGCATCATGAGATTGTGGAGAGAGTAAAGGAGTTGTTAGAATAATTTAGTTCATTTCTTCAATTCCAGCCATCTTTTCACTATCCAACTCGTGTTTTGAGGGATTTCATCTAAGGAAAACCAAGCAACAGTTTCGTGTTTCTCTGGTTCGTTGTTATGCACAGTGCCTGAGAAAGAAGTTGTAGTAAATACATGATCGAGGACTTCTGTTTCTGGGTTGAGATACGAACCAAGATATTTTTCAAGAGTAACATGAAGATTCACTTCTTCTACTATCTCTCGAACTGCAGCCTGTTCAGGAGATTCATCACCATCCAATTTCCCGCCAGGAGGAGCCCAGCAATCTAAATATGGTTGTTTTTTTCTTTTGAGTAAAAGAAGTTTATTATTATGAAAAATAAAAACAGTAACGACATTTTTTATGACCATAAAAAGAAGGATAAAAAAAGAGTATAAATATTTTGTTGAGGAAAGAGTTAAATAGAAGTGAATAACAACATTTGTGATGACAAAAAGGAAAGAAAGAGTTTATGAAAATTGGCTGAAACATAAAATAGAAAACTTATACGGAAAACATTGTCCAAATTATGAGAATGGATGCGGATGTTGTCAAGCATGGTCTGTTTATGATACAATCATAGCAGACAGAAAAGGAGAGTTATAAAATAGCAACAACACATTCTTCTTCCACAAGCAATATAAACAACCGTATCTCAGCAAGAGATATGGAACAAGGCTGGAAAACATCTATCAGTGTTGCGACAGAAGAAAAGACACTCATCAGAGGTTATAATGTCGAAGACCTGATGACCAAATGCAATTTCACCCAAGCAATTTGGTTACTTTGGAAAGGAGAACTTCCAAACAAAAAAGAAGAAGCATTGTTCAACACCATTCTTATCAGCGCGATGGAACATGGAATAACTCCACCATCAATCACCGCTGCGCGAATCGCATATTCTGGTTCAGGACAAATGAACAGCGCGGTTGCGGCAGGAATATTAGCGATTGGTCAGCATCATGGCGGCGCGATGGAACAATGCGCGCAACTCCTTCATTCGCATATCGATGAAGAAATGAAAAACAAATCAGCAGAAGAGATTGCGAAACATATTGTGGACAACATGATGGAAAGAAAGCAGCGCATTCCTGGTTTTGGCCACAAAATCTACACAGACCATGATCCACGAGCGCAGGCGATTTTTCAGCAAGCAAAGAAAGCAGGCTATGCAGGAAAATATATTGAAACAGTGCAAAAAATAGAATCCTATTTAGAAAAGAAGAAAGGAAAAAAACTCTGCATCAACATTGATGGCGCGATCGCTGCAGTCATACTCGAAATGGGTTTTGACTGGAAGATTGGGCGAGGATTTTTCATCTTACCACGAACTGCAAGTATTATTGCGCATGTTCATGAAGAAGCGTGCAAAGAGAAACCGTTTAGAAGATTAGAAGATAAAGAAACATCTTATAATGGAGTAAAAGAGCGCAAACTTTAAAGCCAAATAAAGTATTCTAAGTAAAATCAACAGGTGATCAACAATGGTATGGCTTATAGTAGGAATTATCGCAGCAGTGCTGCTCATTATAGGAATAGTATTATACAATGGTTTAGTGCGATTACAAAACCAAATTGACAACGCGTGGGCGCAAATTGACGTCCAGTTAAAACGAAGATTTGACTTAATCCCAAATCTCATTGAAACAGTCAAAGGGTATGCAAAGCATGAGAAAGGAGTGCTTGAAGAATGTACAAAAGCGCGAACAGCGTTTATGGGCGCAAGTTCTGTCAAAGACAAAGCAAAAGCAGAAAATATGCTTGAAGGCACACTAAAGACACTGTTCGCAGTATCTGAAAATTATCCAAAATTGCAGGCAAATGAAAACTTCCTCCAATTGCAGGAAGAATTATCAGGCACAGAAAGCAAGATTGCGTATGCAAGGCAGCATTACAATGATATGGTTTTGGAATACAACAATAAAGTGGAAACTGTTCCAACAAACATGATTGCAAAATCATTTGGATTCAAGGAAAAAGAAATGTATCCTGTTCCAGAAGAAGAACGCAAGAATGTGAAGGTTCAATTTTAGTTTTTTCTTTTTTTAATTATGTATGCAGTAGTAAAAAATAAATAATAAAGATATAGGGATTCAATAGGACTGCGATGCGATTCAAGCAATAAGGCGAATATTCGCTCAGCAGCAGAAACACGCACCTGCAAAAGCAAGATTGTCAGGGGGACCCATTGCGTCAGCAATGGGGTATTTTTGAAATAATATTTTAAGGACATGTGAAGAACAAATAAAATAAGAAAAGTGAATAAAATGGAAACAAAACTCAATATCCATGAAGAAGTACGATGGAACAAAATAAAGACCTATCTCATTATGTCAGTATTCATCTTCATCATCGCGATACTTGGATATTTCTTAGGCATCCTCTACGGAACACCAATCTTTGGGTTTGGCATGGCAATCTTTGGCGCGATTTTCTACACCATCATCATGTATGCTCAAGGAAGCAATATTATTCTCAAAACAACAGGCGCGAGAGAAGTCAGCAAACGAGAATTTCCTCATTTGTTCCACACAGTAGAAGGAGTAGCGATTGCGGCAGGAATTCCTACACCAAAATGTTATGTGATTGACGATACAGCATTGAACGCGTTTGCGACAGGAACAGATCCAAAGAACGCGTCAATCACCGTTACCACAGGATTACTGAACAAGCTTAACAGACAAGAGATAGAAGGAGTTATAGGCCACGAAATGTCGCACATCAAAAATTACGATATTCGGGTGATGCTCATCACCGCAGTCCTCGTAGGGATCACTATTCTTCTCAGCGACTTTATTTTCAGAACCTTTTTGTGGGGTGGCGCAGGAAGAGATCGGAAAGATGGTGGCCAGTTGGTAATTATACTCATTGTCGTTGCGTTTGTGCTTGCGATTCTTGCGCCGATTATCGGAGAAATGATTAAGTTAGCAGTAAGCAGAAGACGAGAGTATCTCGCGGACGCGAATGGGGCGTTACTGACAAGAAATCCAGAAGGACTTGCAAGCGCGCTCGAAAAGATCAAAGCAGATCCTGATCCGCTTGTGGATAAAGCGAATAAAGCGACAGCGCATTTGTTTATTTCAACCCCGTTTAGAAAAACAAAAGGTTTTGTGACTGGATTATTTGCGACGCATCCGGATATTAATGATAGAATTAGTAAGTTACGGGCGATGTAAAAAACACAACCCATTTAAAACCTGAATTCCTCTCCTTCTTTTTTAATGACGAACCTGAAAACAACCATTGGAGGAATTCCATTGGAAACCTATTTCTTTAACGCGTCTGGTCCAAAATGCACAACAATCGAACATTTGGAAGCACTAGGCGCGTCAAAAAGCGGAGTCATTCTTTCAAAATCCTGCACATATGAACCGCGAGAAGGAAATCCAGAACCACGATATAAAGAACTCAATCTGGGCTCAATAAATTCTATGGGTTTGCCAAATCTCGGCTACATGAAGTATGGAGAATTCGCTCCGATCCTAAAAAACAAGTTCAAAAAACCATATTTGGTGAGTGTTTCTGGATTAAAGTTAGAAGACAATATGAAAATCATTAATCACCTCAACACTATTCCAGAAATTGATGCGTATGAAGTAAATCTTTCCTGTCCAAACATTGTAGGAAAACCACAAGTATGTTATGATTTCGAACAAACAGAAGTAGTGCTGAGGGAAATAACAAAGATCAGCAAAAAGCCGCTCGGCGTTAAACTCTCTCCATATTTTGATTTTGTGCACTTTGAACAAATGGCAGCAATACTAAATAAGTACAACATAAAATTTGTGACCTGCATTAATTCCGTCGGCAACGCGCTCTTCATTGATCCCGAAACAGAATCAGTCGTTATCAAACCAAAAGGAGGGTTCGGTGGCTTAGGAGGCGCATATATCAAACCAATCGCGCTCGCGAATGTCAGAAAATTTAGAGAACTCCTCAGAGCAGACATCGACATCATTGGCGTTGGAGGAATTCAGACAGGAGTTGACGCGTTTGAATTCTTGTTAGCGGGAGCAAGCGCAGTGCAAGTCGGCACAACATTGCAAAAAGAAGGTCCTACATGTTTTGAACGATTGGATAATGAATTAAGATTATTCTTAGAGAAGAAAGGATACGCGAGTATTGATGACGCGAAAGGAAAACTAAAGATTTTGTAAGAAGGAAGAAACAAGGTGAAAACTATGACTACATTGTATGCAGCAGAAAGCAGAGAAAGAAGAGTGGCACGAGTACAACTAGAAGCAGCATGCGTTATTATTCGATCAACAGAACCATACACCTACGCATCTGGAATTAAAAGCCCAATCTATTGCGATAACAGAGCATTACTTTCTAATGTAGATGCAAGAGAAGCTATTGTAAAAGTATATCTAGACATGATCCAAGAACATAGAATAGAATATGATGTAATTGCAGGTATTGCAACTGCGGGAATAGGATGGGCAGGAATCATTGCAGACAGAACAAGAAAACCAATGATTTACATTCGAGAAAAACCTAAAGAGCACGGAAGAAAGAATCAGATAGAAGGAAGATTTGAACAAGGACAGAGAGTACTGATCATTGAAGATCACATCAGCACAGGAGGAAGCAGTGTTCGAGCAATTCAACCAGTGCGAGAAGCAGGAGGAATTGTCGAAGCATGTTTAGCAATCTCAACCTATGAAATGGCAGAAGCAGAACAAGCATTTAGAGAAGCAAACTGTAGTTTATACACAGGAACAGTCTTTACTGCAATGGTAGAAGAAGCGAGAGCATTAGAAAAAATAGCAGCTGACCATGAAGCAATTGTTATGGACTGGAAAGCAGACCCAAAAGGCTGGGGCAAAAAACACGGCTTTGAATAAAGGGTGAAACAATGACAATGAACTACCTCGACCAACTGAAACAGCGTGCGGATGAAACAAGATCAATCATCTGCATGGGCATTGATCCACAACTCGATAAGATAGCAAAAGTCCAACCCGATCAAAGATTAGAAGACAAAGATGTGCAAAGAGCAGTAAAAGAATTTTATATCAACATTTTACAAGAATGTGAAAGACAAGGAATTTTCCCCGCGGCAGTGAAACCAAATCTCGCGTATTTTGAGAGAGGAAGAAAACGCTACGGATTGCTTGAAGCATTGGATGCGATCAACGCAGAGTGCAGAAGACTAAACATTCCAATTATAGGAGACGCGAAACGAGGAGACATTGGCGCGTCAAGTGAAGCGTATGCAGAAGCGCTGTTCAATTCTGAAGAATGGAACTTTAACGCAATTACTGTCGCGCCATACATGGGAGAAGATTCCATAATGCCTTTTGTAAAGTACTGTGATACAGGAAAAGGGGTCTACATTCTTTTGCGAACATCAAATCCAGGAAGAAAAGATATTCAAGATGTCAACAACACATATGGACATGTTGCAGAACTCATAGGAAAGCGGTGGTACAAACAAGGCATAGGCGCAGTGTTTGGCGGAACAGGCGGCACAGAAGAACTGGAAGAAGTAAGTAGGTTTTATGTCAACTGCAGAGTAGAAGTTCCCTTTTTAATTCCAGGAATCGGAAAACAGGGAGGAAGCTTAGAAGAAGTTGTTGCTGCATTAAGAAGAAGTGGTACAGATCTAAGAATCCATAGAATAAATGCATCCTCAGATATTAATTGGGCATATGAAAAAGAAGGAAATCCAAATGACTACGCAGGAGCAGCTGTGCGGGCATTACAAAAAATGAATGAGACAGTTCGATTGTAAAAACATTTTTGATTTTGTTTTTTTTCTTATTTTCCAAAACATTAATATAGAATCTTTCTAAAAAATATCATAATAACAATGAAAATAAGAACAAAAAACCTAGAACTTGTTCCCGTACATCCAAAATATGTCAACGCAGTGTACAAGATCATTAAAGAAGAAAACAAAGAACTCTCGAGTTGGACAACAATTCCATTTCCTATAACAAAGAAAAAAATAAGAGAGTATTATCACGAAGGAAAGAGGAATGACGATAGTATTTTCATAATAAAAAGCAAAACAGGAGAGGTTATGGGATCCATTAATTTTCTGTATAGAAAAAAGAGTAACAGCGGAGCAATAGGATATTGGCTGGGGAGAGATTATCGAAATAAAGGGTATATGACTGAAGCAGTAAAAAAGATGATTGAGTATGGCTTCAGAAGAAAAGGGGTCGTGCGCATAGATATAACCGCGTTAGAGCAAAACATCCCGTCGCAAACAGTAATTAAGAAATGTGGATTTGTCTATGAAGGAACACAGCGGATGGCAGCGTTAAATGGACTCAATCAATATGGTAACTTACGAATGTACAGTATTCTCAAAAACGAATTTGAAAAAAAAGAATAGGACAGAAAAGAGGAAAGAATAGCTTTATAATTCCTAAAAAAACACCGAAAAGCATGGTAAATAATGTTATCATTGAAGGGCAAATAGTAAGACCTGACGACGTATTCTTTGGACAAATTGCAATTGACGCAAAGACAGGACTTATTACAAGAGTAGAAAAAGGAGCAGGACTTTTCGAACAAAGATCAATAGGGAAGCCAGATTATATATTCCCTGAAAGCGTTCTTATATTTCCAGGATTTGGAGACATCCATATTCACGCGCGAGAAGATGAAACAGAAAAGCAATGCTACAAAGAAGACTACGCAACAGTTAACGCAGCAGCGCTTCATGGAGGTGTCGTTCATACAAGTGACATGCCAAACACCCCTGCGCCACTGATCACTTCTGCACAACTCCACTGGCATCAGCACCGCTGCAATGAGTACGAAGTCACCATGTTCCATTATGTAGGAATTGGTCCAGAGACAAGACCATTAGAAGAAGAAGTCGCGTACAAAGTGTTTACAGGTCCATCTGTCGGAACGCTTTTTTTTAGAAACGAACAAGAACTAAGAAACACACTCCAACATTATAAGGGAAAAAGAGTGAGTTTTCATGTAGAAGATTTTGATGTTCTAGAAACACATAAAACACAAGCAACACACGCAGCAAGAAGACCTGTAGCATGCGTGGAAAAAGCGTTGGAATATGTCCTACAAATTATCGAAGAGTATGAACTTGACGCGAAACTCTGTCATTGGCCTGTCGGTGGAAAAAGTTTTGAGATGATCGCAAAACATCGAGCAAGAGGATACAACACCGCGTTAGAAGTTTCTCCACTCCACCTCTTCTATGACGCAGATATGCTCCAAGAAAGACCAGAATTCTGGCCGTATGTACAGATGAATCCTGCGTTGCAAGGAAGAGAACACAGGCTTGCATTGATTCAAGCACTCAAAAGCGGATTCATTCAACATCTTGCGACAGATCACGCGCCGCACACATTAGAGGAAAAATTCAAACAATTCAAAACAGAAGAACAAGAAGGATTGGGAATGACTCCTGAACAATATTACAGGCATCTGAAAGAAACTGATCTAGAACGATGTAGAGCGCTTGCATGTCATGATGGAACATCAGGAACACCGCAATTAGATACCTATGGTCTTATCGCTACATGGCTCATGAAAGAGCATGGATTCATGCCACAAGATATTGCGCGAGTTTGCGCAGAAAATCCAGGTAATTTTGTCAACCAACTACATACAGGTCTTGGTAAGTTTGGAAGAATAGAAGCAGGATATTATGGCTCACTGACGCTTCTCGATACAACAAAGCCAACAACAGTGCGACGCGAAGACCTAAGAACAAAAGGAGGATGGTCTCCATTTGAAGGAGTGACATTCCCAGGAAGTGTTGTTGGAACATTCATAAAGGGCATTCGGTATATCTGAAAGATTTTCGGAAAAAAGCGATTTTGCCGAAAAAATAATGCAATTTCTCCTATTTTTTTCGGATAGTCCGAAAGATATTCGGAAAAACAGAAGATAGAGATTTATTAACTAACGTTCTAAAAAAAGCAATGGAACTTTTCATAGAACTGATCATTGCAATAACTGCAGGAATTATCTGCGGCATTGGAACAGGCCTTGCGCCAGGGATCCACGTCAATCTTGTGGTCACGCTTTTAGTCACCATAGCAGCAACACTCCTTCAATACGCAGAACCAATAACGCTCTGCGTTTTCATTGTCGCGCTCTCTGTCACGCATATTTTCTTAGAGATCATTCCAAGTATTTTCTTAGGATGCCCAAATCCAGAAACAGCACTGAGTGTACTTCCTGGACATCGCTATCTTATTACAGGAAATGGATTAATGGCAGTAAAACTCAGTATTATTGGCTGTTTTTTTGGAATTATAGGTGGAGTACTCTGTATGTATCCACTAATATATCTAATTCCAAAAATATACAATATCATCAAAGAATACATGGCATTTTTACTGATTCTCATCATCATTGCGATGCTCCTACAAAATAAAAAAAGAATATGGGCAGCAGTGGTGTTTCTTCTTGCAGGAATAACAGGACTGTTAGTTTTTGCATTACCTATCAAAGATCCACTATTTCCGCTGCTCAGCGGTCTTTTTGGAATTGCGACACTGATCATGAGTTTGTTTGAAAAAGAAAATATCCCTATGCAATATGACACAGAAATGATTAACGTAGACAAAAAAGCAGCAGGAAAAGCAATTATTGCAGGGCAGCTCAGCGCAGCATTTATTTCGCTGTTTCCTGGGTTAAGCCCAAACATCGGCGCGTTGTTTGGCATGCAGTTCGCGAAGAACATTGGAGATCATGGATATATGATTCTGCAAGGATGTATCAACGCGACAGGGTTCTTAATGAGCATTATCACCCTCTACACAATCCAAAAAGCGAGAAATGGAGCAATTGTTGGGATAGAAGAACTCCTCGGCACAATCGGAATGAAAGAAGTATTCCTTTTTACAGCAGCGATCCTTATCACAGCAGCGATTGCAGCAATGATCACACTCAAAACAGGAAAGATGTTTTGTAAAATAGTGACAAAGATAAATTACAAACTGCTCACGGGAATCATTATCGCGGTGATCATTCTTTTAACCATCCTCTTTTCTGGATGGCTTGGTCTTCTTGTTCTCATAACCACAACAGCGATAGGAATTATTCCAGGAATTGTGAAAGTCACAAGAACGCAGGCAATGGGTTGTTTGCTCGTGCCAACGTTGGGGTATTATTTATGAGAGGATGGATAAGACCGAAGAGAGCAAGAATAGTAGTAGATGCAAACATTATAATCGCAGCACTCTTTGGATCAAGAGCAACACTAATAATTCTAACAGCGCAAAACTACTCTTTTTATGCACCGCAATATATTATAGAAGAGATAAGAAAACATAAAGAAGCTATTTGTAAAGAAGCAAGAAAGATGCCAGAAGAGTTTGAGAATGAAATACGTGCATTGCTAAGATATGTTACCATTGTAAATGAAAGTGATTATGGTAACTGCATGAACAAAGCAGAAGAAATAATGAAAAAGAGAGATATAAAAGATGCTACGTATATTGCAACTGCGCTTAGAATAAATGCGAATTTTATATGGACAAATGATAAAGATTTTAGAGAACAAAAGATAGTAAAGACAAAGAACACAAATGAATTCATTGAAGACAATAAATAAGTTATTTTCTTCCAGTTATTTTTTTTCCAAGCTTTACTGAAATCTCCTCAATCTCTTTTTCAGTAAACGATGATTTCGCAGCAAGCCTTTGAAGGATGAAAAGCGCTTTTAATTTTTCCCGAGCTGCTTCTTTCATAACAGTACCCCAGCGAATCTCTGGATGCTGTTGCATCTCACCCCATAAATTATCTTCAACGGTAACAGTCATATTATGAGCCACAGTCAACACCTCACGTATTCTACGTGTTAACATGTAGAAGTATTTAAATGTTTCGAAAGTGAAATAGAGAAAAAAAAGAAACAAGAAAACTATTAAAGGAGAGAGCAGTCTCTTAGAAAAATGACAAGAACAGTAAGAAATATAGGTTTACTGGTAGTGGCAATGGTAGGAATAAGTAGTGCGAGCCTTGCTGCATATGAAATAGCTGAAACAATAAGAATTCATGAACGGTATCCTGAAATAAGTGAAATAAATAAGCTAGAAAGGATTAGAGAAAGAAGAGCGTATCAAAATCGTGTTGCGCAAGGAAATGCAGAGTTATATGCTTCTATTGAAGGAAAGTTAAAAGAACTTCATCCTGAGCAAGCAGAAATAAGAGAAGCGAGAGAAGAATTAGATTACCACACAGATAGAGGAGTACTGGCATTAATGTTTGCTTTATTTGGACCATTTATAACACTCCTGAGTATAAAAGAATATGAAAATGCGTATAGAAGAAGAGAAAAAACAGTAAACTATTAAAACAGGAAAGAACAACCTAACCACGGGGGAAAAACAATGACAAGCAAAATACTCACGTATGCAGGAGTCGCAGCAACAATTATAGGATTAGGCAGTGCGTATTACTGTGGTCAGCAAGTCACACAATTAGATCAAAGAGAAGACTTGAGAGAACTTTATGCAGTGAGAGAAACATTAAACGCTACTAAAGGATTGCAGTACCTAGATGACACGGTAAGAGAAACTGCAATGAAACAGCTTGAAGCAAGAAAGAGTACATTAGAAAGTAATCCTGAAATCACAGAAGCAGATACAGAAAGAAGTAATTATCATTGGGGATTCATTATTTTTGGGGTCATTGGTGTTGTACCATTTTCTTACTATACAAGATCGAAGAGATGAATAGTAAATTATCTACTTCATATGCAATTCAACAACATCTTTATCATGCAATGTATGCTTTAATTTCAGAATAGGCTGCGCGTTAAATTTAACAGATGTTCCCCAAATTTTCGCAAAGCGAAATTTCTCAACAAAATCTTTGTGCAATTTCTGGCACATGTCATGAAGCGTTGTTCCCCGTCGCATAATGAGCGGAACATCCATGTCTGCCTTTTTCCCAATCTGCTTGCAATACAAACGAATCAAATCAAGTCTGTCAAAAATTAAATCCTTCACGAGTTCAGTATTCATTTTTTTATCAGCGCTAATACAAACATCTGCGTGGATATTTTTCTTAATAATCTCCAACTCATCTAGAGTAACCATATCCATTTTGTTCAAAATAACAATGCCGGGCAGGTAATGTTTATTTCCCTCAATAATGTCAATAAGTTGATCAGGACCAATTGGGGTTCGAATAACAACATCAACATTATTCAAACGCATTTCTTTGAAAATCGCTTCAATGGTTTTATTATCTAAATCAGGACACTGCACAGTCTTACCAATACTCACACCGCCTCGTGTTTTTCGAACAATTTTCACGTCAGGTTTTCGTTGATTGACTCGAATATTTGCGTCGTATACTTCCTGCTGAAGAACAGCGAGCGCTTCTGGTCTATTAACATCAACGATAAACAACACTGCGTCTGCGTTTTGCATGACTGCGAGAACTTCTTTCCCGCGTCCACGACCCATTGCTGCGCCACGGACAATCCCAGGAACGTCAAGAACTTGAATTTTTGCGTGTTTGTGTTCAAGCAAACCAGGAATAACATCAAGGGTGGTAAACTCATACGCGCCAACAGGAGAGTTTGCGTTGGTGATTGCGTTGAGAAGCGTCGATTTTCCCGCGGAAGGAAAACCGATCATGATGACAGAAGCGTCTCCTGTTTTACGAACAGAAAAACCTTGCCCTTTTGCGCCACCGCTGGAACGCGCGCGCTCTTTCTCTTTGAGCATAGCAAGTTTTGCTTTAACAAGTCCAATATGTCCCTGCGTTCGTTTGTTATATTTTGTATTGGAAAGTTCTTTTTCAAGATCTAAAATTTGCGTCGAATAATCAGCCATAAAAGAACAAAAGTGTGAGGAAATTTATAATGGTTATGGCTTGAAAGGCACTATTCAAAGAGAAAGAAGACAAAAGAACTACTTCTCATCATTTGGCGTGTCAAATCCCATTTCAACATTGCCAAAAACAAAACTGAATTTATTGTTTTTCTTGTAGTCGTCAGATTTTGTCGAATAATAGTACAACTCTTGCTTAATGTCAAGATCAGACGTCTCAAAACCTAACACATTTTTGAGTTCATACAGAATATTTGCTTCAAATTGCTTATTTTTTTCATGCATGATAATGCTCACGTCACTCACATCAGCGTCACGAACGTACACGACGTTTTCATACGCTTCATCATTGACTGCAAAGTTCCATTTTTCAACATTGTAATCTTTAAACTGTCGTTTAACTTTGACAGCAACTTTTTTTGCCTGCACAAGCTTGAGATCATGCAATTCTATTTTAGACAACACCTTTTCATTTTGGAGAGAAGCAATTATTTTTTGTGCTTCATCACGGGTTGACGCGCGATATTCCTGTGTATAAGTAAATGAGGCGTCATCATGATATGTCTTGAAAATAGTCCACATATTCTCGTCTGTCTGGCGTGCTTCAATTCTAACCCGAAGTTCCTTTGAAGCAAGTTCATAAGAAATAAGCTCAGGGTTGTCAAGAATAAGTTTCCACGATTTTTTGAAGGTCCACATGGTATGAAGTAAGTCATTAGAGTATAAATAGTTTTTGAAATAGAAACAACTTTACTTCTTTGAGTATAAGTTTTACAACACCAACCAAAGAAACGAAGGACAACAACACGCACCCACAAATAAAATATTCGCTCAGTGAAAAAGAAATGTCAGGGGGACCCATTGCCGCAGCAATGGGGTTATTAGTAAAGTTTATGCCAAACACAAATAAAGAAAAAAGATAAAATAAAGATAGGATGAAAGAAAAGAAAAAATATACTAAAAAAAGAAGTAAAAAAAGTCAAACCCTATCTACTGCTATCCGCCTGTCGTTCAAGTTCGTTTTTCTTGGAAACTGCAAGAGAGTTGCTGCTGCATTGGTATGCTGCGATAAGTTCATCTGCAAGATATTGAACAAATGGTTTCTTTGTATTGAACGATTTTTGATAGCTGCTTTGCGTAAAGTATCGTAATGCAATGTCAATACGTCGCTGTGGAGCGCACTCAACTGCTTTTGGATAACGAGCGCCACCATATTCGATAGTGATAATCTCTTCACGAGGAGCTGCGTTTTCAATTGCTTTGACAAACACTTCTACAGGATTTTTCTTCAAGCGTTGTTCGATGATATTGAAGCATTCTTCAACAAGCGTGTACGCGTGAGAAGCTTTTCCTGTAATGTGCCCGCTGGACTTAAAGTGTTTTCTTGCTTTATGACCTGGAATCAAAATCTTGTTAATGAGTCGTTCAACAACATTAATCTTGGATTTATGAAATTTGTTGCCAGCGTAGCGTGCACCGGTCTTTGGTGCGAAAACTGGACGCAGACTAATGTAAGACTGCAATCCTGGATCCTGTGCTGTGATGCCTTGAACAGACCATTTGTTAAAAAGTTTGATTTCTGCCATTGTCGATACCTTCTATTTTTATTTACGAGCTTTCTCAAGCTTACCGCGTCGTAGTGCGTTAAGAGACTGATCATTGACTTTGATAACCTGCCATCGAACACCAGGAATATCTCCTTTTGCTCGGCCGGATTTTCCACCAATACATTCAATGAGTACTTCATCGTGTTCATCAACAAGCTTTGTTGCGCCGTCTCCTGGAAGGAAAGCGGTAACTTGTTTTCCGTTTTTGATGAGCTGAACACGAGCGCACTTTCTCATTGCTGAGTTTGGCTGTTTTGCTTCAAGCTGAAGCTTTTCAAGAACAATTGCTTTTGCTTGATGAGATCCTCCTAATGGATCAGAGCGAAGTCGAAGAACTGTTCTACTGATTTTTTTGAATGTATGTCGTCTTTTTTTCAATTTTTTTCCTGCATTAATTCCGCGTGCTTTTTTTCCCATGTTTGTTCACTTTTATCTTGTTTTTTTTATTTATTTTTTGTCAGTTTTAACAGTTATTATCACAATCAAACAACCTTAACTTCGACGATATTTGGAAAATATCGCTGAATAATAGATTCTGTATTGCGTAGGTTCTGGGCGTTTCTGCCTATTAATAAACTTTTTGTTTTTCTGTCCTCATTTTTGAGGATGAGAACAGTGTCTTCCTGCTCGACAAGAGCTTGTAGTGGATGAATAACATATTTCACGAATTCCAGAAGATCTGGATGAAATCCAATAACACGAATACGCCGTTTCAGGAGCTGTTCTAATCGTCGGACACAAACAGCGCCTTTGCCAATTGCCTTCCCAAGATCCTGCGCATCAACAACAAAAGTGAGTAATCCGTGTTTGTCTTCAAAGCAGTCTTTGAGCGAAACGTGCGTAATCTTATCAAAAAGAGCCATGGTTCCCATGAGTTCCTGTGTATAGGTGATTTTTACCATGACATTCACAAAAAATTATTGGGTCACGCTGAGGACAGAAACCGGATATGGTTTTTTACAAAGAATGCCCAATTCATCATTTGGCTGTTTGAGATAAATTAATGGAACATTGGAAAGTTTTGCGTAATACTCAATATCCTTCTTGACTTCTTCAGGACAATTGCTGGAGAGAAAAACACGATCTGTTGTCCCAAGCTTCAAAAGTTTGAGCGTGCGATCTGTTCCAAGAATAATCTTGTCTGATTTGAGTAGTTTCTTTAATTCACTAATGTTTGCGTCCATTTCTTTTACTGCCATACATAATCAACTCCGTATCGTGATGCTTTTTTATTCAGCTTTTGCTGCTTTCTTGACTTCTTTGGTCACAAGGCGCAAAAGTCCTGTTCCAACAGGCACTGGCTGATTGATCATAACATTCTCAACAACACTGTTCAAGTGATCTTTTTCTCCAACAAGTGCTGCGTTGAAAATATGTTTGATTGGTGTTTCGAAAGATGCCTTTGCAAGAACGCTGGATTTCTGGCTAATAATACCATATCGAGTGATACCGCGAAGTTTTCCAGTCACGCACATTGCGTCAGCAACAAGCATAAGGTGTCGAACATCAACGTTCAATCCTTGTTCTGTAATAATCTTGTAAACTTCTCGAACAACTGCTTCTCGTGCTGCTTCTATACCAAGAACTGCGTACACTTCAAAAATATCGTTGCAGATAGTTCGTGTTGCGTCAACAAATTCAAGTTCAAAGACTGTTTTCAGGTTTGTTCCCGCGGTGACAATAACAAACTCATCGCCTCGTTTGACAGGAAGAACTTGTTTAATTCCTTTAACACCTGTAACGTAAATAGACTTTGCTTTTTCTTTTAATTTGTAAAGTTCATTAACAGTAGTCTCTTTTCCTTTCGGCTTGACAATGAGAGAACCATCTTTCATTTTAACGCCAATGCCTTTCAATGTTGCGTCCAAAAGTTTGTGAACTTTGTCTGCGGTAAGATTGAGTGGATCCATTTTTGCGTTATCAAGCTTGACTTCAATAACAGAATCCGCGATGTTAATCATAAATTCTGCTGCAATATCTTGCAATGTTGTTTCTTTGATAAGCTGCGCAACTTTTTTGATATCAGTTCCATTTTTGTATGGTGCTTGAAGATAAATTTCCATCATCGGTGTTTTCAAAGATTGAGAACCATCGAGAACTTCAATAATACGAGGGAGACCTGTCGTAACGTTCATCTCAGAAACCCCTGCGAAGTGGAATGTGTTCAGCGTCATCTGTGTTCCTGGTTCACCGATAGATTCAGCGCTGATAATGCCTACGCATTCTCCTGCTTCAACCTGCATGTTATTATATTCTTCAACTGCAAGGTCAAGAACTTTCTTGAGTTTTGATTTCGCGATTCCTTTTGGTGCGCTTGTTTTAACGTCTTCAATGATAGAGACAGGCAATAAGTCCTTATATTCAGCGTAAAGTTCTTCCATGGTAATTAATCCTCCATAACTTTGGAGAATAGACGCTGGACATTGAGTTTTCCCTTCTCACTCTTGGAAACATCAACATTGTCTTCTCCATATTTGAATTGAACAATAGTGCCATTCGCGTCACGAACAGATCCATCATACGCGACACGCATATCCTGAAGCGCGTTTGCGAGTCGTCTGTATAAGTACCCAGATTTTGGTGTACGAAGCGCGGTATCCATAAGCGAATCTCGTCCTGTCATTGCTCCGAAAAAGAACTCAGCAGGAGCTAATCCTGATTTGAAACTGCCTCGGATAAATCCACGTGCAGACGGTGATAAGTCGCCGCGCTGGAAGCAGGAGAGTGTTCGTCCTCTGTATCCTTTTTGGATACGTTTTCCACGCATAGCTTGCTGACCGACACACGCAGCCATCTGCGCAAGGTTGAGTGCGTTTCCTCTGGATCCGCAAGTGGTCATGATAACTGTGTGACTTCCTTCGTTGGATTGCTGCTGGACAATATTTCCTGTCTCGTTACGAGCAATGTTCAAGCGTTCAAGAATACGAAGTTCAAGTGTTTCTTCAATAGTTCGCCCAGGGAATGCTTCGAATTTACCTTGTCTGTAGGATTCAATGAATTCATCAACTGCAGCATAAGAATCATCCAAGATAGTTCGAATACGTTTTCGAGAATCTTCAGGAATATCTGTATCAGAGATTACTGTCGTGAATCCGTATTTCAATAATGATTCAATACCAAGACGGAACATTTTTCCAAGAAGGTCAAGGGTCTGTTCTGCGCCATATTGCTGGTGCAAGTTCTTCAACATAAGTCCAGAACCTTCTCCTAGGTTTGCCTTGTCCATGACACCAGAAAGAAGTTTTCCGTTTTTGATAGCGACAACAGCGTCATTTGCTTTGTCTTTTTTCTCATCGCCGCTGTACATACGTGTTTTTCCTTCGAAACTAAAATCCTGTGGAAGAACAACACTAAAAATTTCTTTACCAGTAACAACTTCTTTCTTTGGTAATCTGCTAATGTCAAAAATTCGTGCAGAGAGAAGAAGTTCAACTGCGTCTTCACGAGACATTTTCATGTATCGAGTTAACATATAGTTTCCTGAAATCGCGTCCTGAACGCAACCAATAATGCTTAATCCATATCGCGGAGAAATAAGCTGCGTGTGAACTTGCATAAGCATTTCTGCTTCTGCGCGAGCTTCCTCTGTTTGAGGAATGTGGAGGTTCATTTCGTCCCCATCGAAGTCTGCGTTGTAAGGAACACATACAGCTGGGTTTAAGCGGAATGTTTTGCTTGGCAAGACACGAACACGGTGACACATCATGCTCATTCTGTGAAGCGATGGCTGTCGGTTAAAGATTGCGACATCGCCGTCAAGAAGATGGCGTTCAACATAATATCCTGGTTGAAGTTCTTCAAGAAGCTGTTCTTTCATTTCATCAGTAATCTTTTTTCTTCTTCCATCTGGTCGAACAATGTAATTCGCTCCAGGGTATTCTTTTGGTCCACGTTGGACAAATTTTTTGAGATATTCCATGTTCCATGGCTGAACAACTTCAGGAACAGTAAGTTTCATCGCGACAACAAATGGAACTCCAACTTCATGCAATGCGATCATTGGGTCTGGACTGATAACTGTTCTGCTGGAAAAGTTTGTTCTTTTTCCTGCGAGATTGTGTCTAATACGTCCTTCCTTACTCTTGATTCGTGAAGTAAGTGTTTTCAATGGCTGACCAGAACGGTGTCGTGCAGGAGGTAATTGCGCGACTTCGTTATCAAAGTACGTCGTGATGTGATATTGAAGAAGGTCCCACAAATCCTCGATAATAATTTCAGGAGCTCCTGCGTTAATGTTTTCGAAAAGACGCTGGTTGATACGAACAATATCGCCCAATTTGTGCGTCAAATCGTCTTCGCTTCTCTCACCAGATTCTAATGTAATGCTTGGACGCATTGTTACAGGGGGAATAGGAAGAACAGTAAGGATTGCCCATTCTGGACGCATGAATGCGGGATTAATACCAAACACGCTGCAGTCATCATCAGAAATCTTTTCGAGGCGTGCTCGGATTTCGATAGGTGTTAATCGTTTTTCATTTTCAATAACAGTGGATGGTTTTTCAAGACCAATTTTAAATTGGCGTGCTTTACAATGTGGACATTTGTTAATGGTTTTAAGTGAAGCAATAATTTCACGAATTTGTTCCCGTCGTCCTGCAAGACCTGCTTCTTCTTCAGCGACAACTAACCCTGCAAGCGCAATATCCATTTTATTTTTCGGAATAAGAATACGAGCGCATTCTCGGCAAGTGCATTTTAACAACGTCACAACCAAATCAACAAATTTAATGTGAATGATTGGACGAGCAAGTTCAATGTATCCAAAATGACCAATACATTCCTTTAATTTGGAGCCGCAGGTTTTACAGCTTAATCCCGGATCAATAACACCGAGACGAATATCCATAAGACCACCATCAACAGGATACCCTTCTTTATCATAGAGTTCTGGAGTAACGACTTTTGCGCTCGCCATTTTCATAATCATCTTTGGGCTCAAAACGCCAAAGTTAATTGACTTTACTTGTTTGTGAATGTATTGATCCATGCAGTTCACCTTTTGGTTAGTATTTATTTTTTAATTCAATGCGAGGATAGACGCAAAGTCCTTTTAACTCATCGAGCAGGAGTTTGAACGCGTACGCAATTTCAACCTGCGAAATGTTGGAGTTTTCTCCGCAAACAGGACAATGGGATCTATTTTTGTATTCATCATGGATTGCGAGAAGACCACAATCTTCACACACTGCAAGCACAGTCTTGTCAGAATCGAAGCGTTCTTTCAAGAGGAGTGCCGCGCCATGCGCGACGAAAGTATCTTTCTCCATTTCTCCAAGTCGCAATCCTCCTTCTTTCGCGCGACCTTCTGTAGGCTGTCGTGTCAAGAGTTGTACTGGACCACGAGCACGGGAGTGCAATTTGTTCGCGACCATGTGCCTGAGTTTGAGATAATACATATTTCCAACATAAATACGTGCCTGGAATTTTTCACCAGTCAAACCATTGTACATAACTTCTGTTCCATTTTCACGGAATCCATGAGAAACAAGTTCATGACGTAATCCTTCTTCTGTTTCTGCTTCAAATGTTGTACCATCAATGTATCGTCCAGAAAGCGCGCCAACTTTAGCGCCGACAAGTTCAATAAGATGCGCAATAGTCATACGAGACGGGATACCGTGCGGCGAGAAGATAAGGTCTGGAGTAATTCCAGATGCGCTAAATGGCATGTCTTCTTGTTCAACAATCATTCCAACAACCCCTTTCTGTCCGTGTCTGGAGGTAAATTTATCTCCTACTTCCGGAATGCGAAGGTCGCGGAGTCGTACCTGAACAAGTTTGTTTCCTTCTTCGTTCTCAGTAACTAAAACAAAGTCAACGACTCCCTGATCTCCATGCGCGATGGAAACAGAAGATTCTCGTCGTAGATTAGAGTTAAGATTAAATTCATCCATGCTGCTCAAGAATCGAGGAGGGGATGTTTTTCCAATAACAACATCGCCTTCAGCAACCTGAGATTCTGGATAAATAATACCATCTTCTTCAAGGAAGCGGTAATCGCGTTCTGATTTGTATCCTTTGACTTCTTTGTCAGGAACCCCAATCTGATCAACAAGACCGCCACTGTAGCGAAGTTCTTCGCTCACGCAAGGTCTGAAGTATGTAGATCGTCCAAATCCTCGTTGAATAGAGGATTTATTGAGAATAACCGAATCCTCCATGTTATATCCGCGGTAGCTCATGACAGCGACAACAATGTTCTGTCCAGAAGGATGTTCATTGTAACCAACGATATCATGCATGACTGTTTTACAGAGTGGCTGATGCGGGTTGTCAAGAATGTTGACGTCCATGTCCATGCGCACGTGATAATTTGCTGCGTAAAAACCAAGAGATTGTTTCTGGTTTTTGCTTCCCGCGTTGAGACGCGTGCTCTGGTTGTAATTTCCAAATGGAACAAGAGAAGTGGATAATCCTAAGATAGCCATTGGAGCAATTTCAAGATGGGTGTGAGATGGAGTCAAATCTTCAGGACTAAATGCAACAAGAATGTTTTCTTCTTCAGCTGCGTCAACATATTCAATAACTCCCTGATTCACAAGATCACTCCAGGAAAGTTCATTTTTCTCAAGCTGTGCAACTTGTTTTTCAGTAAGCGTTGATTTTCCGTCTTTCACGACAATAAGCGGTCGTCGCACACGACCTTTGGATGCTTCAATAAAAACCTGATTGTATTCTTTCGGATGATAGACATTAATATTTGCGGAAAGCTTTCCTCGTCTTCGCTCAGAGATGACTTGATCAATAAAGTCCTGTGCGTTATCAACTGCGCCTGCATATTTTCCGTTAAGATAGACATCAACCATTTTTAATCACCATTACGCTGACTTAAGGCCAAGCATCTTGAGCTGCTTGAGCACTACTTGTTCATCTGAATCATGGGAAATCTCTGCAACAAGTGCAAGATTTTTACGCAACCCAATGTTCGTTCCTTCAGGAGTTTCAATAGGACATAATCGCCCAAGGTGTGTTGCGTGCAACTCACGTGCTTCGAAGTTCTCTTGGCTCGCGCTGAGCGGAGAAATAACTCGCTGCAAGTGGCTGAGTGTTTCAAGGAAGTTAATACGTTGAATACGCTGGCTTACTCCCATTCGTCCACCAACCCAAGATCCTGTTGCCATGGAGCTGTAAATTCTACTCGTCAATAATTTTTCTCTGATAACCACTTTAATGGAAGGGAACTTTCCTCGCTTGACAATGCGCTGGAAGTTATAGAGAAGATCTCCAATAAGCACTTTAAGATTCACTTGGAAAAGATCTGCGAGAAGATCTCCACTCATTTTAACGCGCTTGTTCATGTAATGATCTTTATCGTCAACAGGCAATTCTCCTGCCGCGACCTGCAAGTATTTTCGAATGTATTTGCAAAGATTGTATGCTTTTGCAGGACGGTCTTTTTCCGTGATGCCGAGATGTGGCAATAAATATTTGTCAACAACTTCTTTCATACGCTCGATACGAATATCTTTTGCCTGCGTAATGCCTATTTTTTTCGCGACATAATCAAGAGCTTCTTCTTCATTTTTGATGTCAACGAATTCGTAGAGGTTGACGAAGACCGCGTCACTTTGTTCGCCACCAGTAATGTGGCGCATGATCTCTTCATCCTTCGTTAAGCCCAATGCTTTGATGATTGGAATTATAGGGATACGTTTGACGCGTGTAAATGTAATATAAAAGAGCCCATCGTTGAGTTTCTCAATAGAATGCGGGATTTTATAGGATCCGTACTCTGAAAAAAGTTTTCCGACAAATTTATTTGCAGTGAGGGAATCTTCTTCAACAAGAAACTTGTTTGCTGCAAGATCTTCAATGTTAATAAGAACACGCTCTGTTCCATTGATAATGAAATAACCACCGAGGTCGTTCGGATCTTCTCCTTTCGCGATTAAGTCTTCTTTGCTTAATCCGGAAAGATGACAATATTTAGAGCGAAGCATAATAGGAAGACTTCCTACCTGCGTGACAAAAGATTCTCGCTGAATACCATTGATGTGTGCGCTAACTTCAATAAAAATAGGGGCTGCGTAGCTGAGTTTTCTCAAGCGAGCTTCTGCAGGATAAATTGGTCGTTTGGAACCATCTGCTTCAGTAATTTCTGGTTTTGTGACCCAGATTTTGTCAAAGCGAATTTTAAATTCATCAATGTTGTGAGGAATAATTGTTGGCTCGACAATTTTGTTTTGTTCAATAACATTTTGCAGTTCAAAATCAATAAAATTATTGAAAGAAACAATGTTAGACGCGACAAGAGAGTGCTCTTCGAAATACTTTTCAATTAAAAGCTTGGAGTATTTATTCACTGATAACACCTCGGTAATATTCTGCAATACCTGCAGTTGGGCTTTTTTTGACGATCTTGATAACATCGCCGGATTTAAGTTTCAACTGTTTGATAACTGGATCATTTGCAAGAATTTTCGGAAGTTCTTTGAAAGAGATAGAATATTTTTCAAAGATTTGGTTCTTTTCTTTTTCAGAAAGAACAATATGTTCTGGCACAAGTGCGTGCGTGTTAACATCAAATGTTTTTTTTGCCATGCTTCCCCACCTTCGATTGTGATGCTGTTTTTTTAATATGACACCGTGCAGACTTCATATCTCGCACGCCTACTATTATTATGAAACGGGCCGTGCGGGATTCGAACCCGTGACCCCAACATTAAAAGTGTTGTGCTCTAGCCAGGCTGAGCTAACGGCCCAATGTGAATGGACGCCCCGACGAGGAGCTAAAACGCCAAAGTTGGAATTGAACGTAACTGTTCAAATCCCGCTGCTAGCGTGTAAACGCCCAGGCCGGGATTTGAACCCGGGTCGAAGCCTTTCTTTACCACCTTTTTTGCAAAAGGCAGTTCGACAGGGCTTCATGATAGACCAGACTACACTACCTAGGCATTGTTTTGCAAACGCAGGCTAAAATTGGCTTCTTATAGCTATAACTACGTCGTTTAACACAGTTTAACCAAAAGAAAGTATTTGAGCCAGCATCCACATTCATTGAACGAATTTGTCCTCCTTTTTAAATGTTATGTTGGGATATGCGTTTTTGTCGACGAGAGCATAATCACTACTTAGTGACTACACTTTAGAAAAGTTTAAAAGAAGAAAAGTGATTCTCTAGAAAATGGAAGAAAGAGAAGTGTATATTGTGCAAAGTAATCACCCAAACCAGAATATAGAAAAGGTTTACCAATTTTTTTCTAGACTAAAAAAAGATCGAAGTGAAGCAGAAGAAATGATAAAAAGAGGAAAGAGAATACAGGAAAAAGCAAAAGATATGTTCAGATGTGCACACCAAATAAGTAAAGATATTATCTTAAGAGAAAAGATAACAGAAATGTATTCTGACGGAATGACAAGAGGAAGAGCCGCATCATTAAATTATAGAACGCCACAAATTCAAAGAAAATGCGAAGCACTTTACCAAGAAGGTGTAGAAGGCAAAGATTTAGAAGAATTAGCATTTACAGAATCAGATTTAGAAGAGGGTTCAGCTACAATAATTGCAATTTTAGCAGAATGTAATTTTAGAGAGATTGAAACGAAAATGCAAGCAACTGAAACAGAATTATTAGACCCTAAAATAACACGCTTATTATATCAACCAATAGTAGTTATAGAAGCATGGCTGCAAATGGTTACAGGAGTTTATCCGATTACGGCACGAATGCGAGATAGATATATTTACCAGAATATGAAAAGAAATGCTGCTCAAAAAAGCATTTTATTTATGGGAACAGGCCATGAACTTGCAGACTTCTACAAACCTAATTCAGGATTTGCTGTAGCAATGGGAAGAATAACAAAAAGAGGTTCACAATATCGTTTCGCAAACCGCGATGGCGTTCCAGATTTCTTCAGAGAAATTGTGGAAAGAAGATATGCTGAGATGAAAGAGAGAACAGTTTGTCCCTAAACACGCACCTTCCAAAACAAACATCGCCCAGTAAGTTCACATACACAACTTATCATTTTATTTTATTAAAAGAAAATACTTTATTAAAAAAGAAAGAATAGTGATTCAAAAGCAACGAAGCGAATCTAAGACAACAAAATAAAACACTACCCATAATATGTCTGCTTATCCATTTCCTTCGCGTGCGCTTGTTTGAAGTAGCCTTCCATTTGTTTATACGATTCTTCAATTTCTTTCGTCACAGAAGGTTTCACTTTTTCAAGCGCCTGATTAAACGCTTTCATTGTGACTTTCTTCGCGTTAATATCTTCGCGCAAAACAAAGATTGCTGCTTCTCGACAAACAGCTTCAATGTCCGCGCCAACATATCCTTCTGTTCGCTTCGCGATATCGTCAAGATCAACGTCAGGAGTGAGCGGCATATTTTTTGCGTGAACCCCGAGGATTGCTCGCCTTGCTTCAAGGTCAGGAACAGAAACTAAAATAATTCGATCAAATCGCCCTGGGCGTAAAAGCGCGGTGTCTAAAATATCTGGTCTGTTGGTTGCAGCGACAACAACAACATTAGTCAAGTCTTCGAGCCCATCAATTTCCGTCAATAATTGATTGACAACGCGCTCAGTCACATTGCTTGAAGAAGCTGGACCACGCTTTGGCGCAAGTGCGTCAATCTCATCAAAAAAGATAATAGTGGGACTTGTTTGTCGCGCGCGTTTGAAAACTTTACGGACAGCTTTTTCACTTTCTCCAACCCATTTACTCAACAGTTCAGGACCTTTCACTAAAATAAAATTTGCTTCGCATTCTTTTGCGACTGCTTTCGCGAGCAATGTTTTCCCTGTGCCAGGAGGACCATAAAGGAGAATACCTTGTGGAGGTTTTACTCCTAAATTACCATATGCTTCAGGAAATTTGAGTGGCCACTCGACTGCTTCACGCAATTCTTGTTTGACGTTTCCGAGACCACCAACATCATCCCATTTAATGTTGGGCACTTCAACAAGCACTTCGCGCATTGCGCTTGGGCGAACAGTTCGCAGTGCTTCAATAAAATCTTCAGTGCCAATTTTCAGTTTTTCTAAAAATTCTTTTGGAATAGGTTCATTTTCTTTTAATTTCAGATCAGGAAGCAAGCGACGCAAAACAACCATCGCGGCTTCTTTCGTGAGTGATGCAAGATCAGCACCAACAAATCCGTGCGTAATATCTGCAAAGCGTTTGAGATCAAACCCCTTAGTGAGCGGCATGTTTCTCGTGTGAATTTTCAAAATATTGAGGCGTGCTTCTTTACCAGGAACACCAATTTCAAGTTCGCGATCAAAACGACCAGGTCGTCTGAGCGCGGAATCAATCGCGTCAGGAATGTTTGTTGCCGCAATGACAACAACTTTCCCTCGAGATTTCAAACCATCCATCAATGCAAGCAATTGCGCGACAACACGTCGCTCCACTTCACCATGACTGTCTTCTCGTTTGATAGCGATCGCGTCAATTTCGTCAATAAAAATAATAGAAGGAGCGTTCTTTTCTGCTTCTTCAAATTTCTTGCGAATATTTTGTTCGCTTTGACCATAAAACTTACTCATAACTTCTGGACCATTGATTAAAATAAAATGGGAGTTTGTTTCGTTTGCGACAGCTTTCGCGAGCAACGTCTTTCCAGTTCCTGGTGGACCGTGTAACAAGACCCCTTTTGGTGGCTCAATACCTAAACGTTCAAAAATTTCTGGATATTTGAGAGGGAGTTCAATCATTTCACGAACCTTTTTGATTTCATCAGTAAGTCCACCAATATCTTCGTAAGTAACATCAAGAACTTTTTCTTCATCAAATTCAACAGCTTCTGGATTAAAGCGAACTTCTGTTGCCTCAGTAACGATGACAGCCTGTTTTGGTTCTGCTTCAATGACAATAAAACGAATATCGCTGAAACCAAAGCCAGCCATACCTTCATCAAGAACAGAAAAAATATCGTTGAAGAATGGAGAATTATTCATCGTGTTTCGTCGTCTGGAAGTGCCGCCAAGAGAAACAATATCTCCTTTCAAAACAGGTCGTCCTAGCAATCCTTGTTTGAAGATAGCAGGAGATGCGCGAATAAGAATTCCTTTTTGTGCAGGAGCGATAGTAACGCGTTTTGCTTCTTTGACAATACCGCGTTTAACATGAACAATTTCACCAATACCTGTTTTTGCGTTTCGACGCATGATACCATCCATACGCATAATGTTCAAACCAATGTCACCAGGATACGCGCGATCTGCGATACCATAGCAAATGCGCTCTCCTTTGATTTCAACAATATCGCCTGGACGTATCCCTAGCTCATGCATAAAATTAGAATCGATTCTGACAATTCCTTTGTTAACATCGTCTTGGATAGCTTCCGCAACTTTGAGTTTGGTTGTCTTTCCTGTCATGGGTTCCACAGTTTCTGGTAAACGCTGGTCGCTTTAAATATTTTGTGCATGAGGATTGAGTCAGTTTATATTATAGTGAATCACTTTAATAATCGGAACTTAGTTCCTAGCAAAAAGTGATTCACTTATTAGGAAATAACATTACATTCTCTGGTTATATATCCGAAAATTAATGTTATTTACTATAGCTTATTTTAGAAAAATAGTATTCAATGAATAAAAAAAGAATAAAGACCCCATTGCTCCGCAATGGGTCCCCCTGACATGAGGTGTTGCTGGTGCGTAGTGAAGTAAAGAGCAATTAGAAACAGGCGCGTGCGAACCTTTTTTTGGTGAGCATGTGCCTGATCTGTGCGTCTATTAATGACGCACAGATATTTTTATTGTGAAAGTGTAAAATTTTTATTATTGAAAAAATAGAAGAAAAAAGCAAAGTAAAAAATTAGAAAATAAATTTATCTAACTTTCGGAGATGGCAATGCGAATGGTGGTGGTAATGCCAAATCTCTACTCATGATAAGTGCCTGAATGTTGCATCGTGTAAAAACAGAGTGCAACACGGGATTCATCACATCAACAGGAAGGGTACTATTTTTCTTCCAATATGCGACTGCGTCCATAAGTTTTTCTTCAGGCGCGATGTAGAGAAGATTTCCTTGTAATTCCAGCTTGCCGAGTCCAGGCGCGTAGGTGACTGCGTAGACAAAAGAAACAATCATTGCCTGCTGTTTTTGTGTCCCGACATTAAGATGTGTTTCTTCAACAGACTGAATGTTCACTGATCGATCAATGTTCAACTTCTTTGTTGGATCAGCGTTCTTCTCGCCGATCATTTTTGTAAAATTAAATCCTACTACTGCCATAGTGTCATCCTCCAATATATGTAAAGAAGAGAAATTTCTGTGGATTTATAAAAATAATGGTTTCCTTCGATAGATTTAAATCTATCCTGACTTTAATGAGAGAAGAAATGAAACCACTCAAAATATCCCTTTTACTCCTCGCAGCATTTCTCCCCGCAGTTATTCTCTTCTTGATCCAGTATTTCTTTGAAGCGACATACATTACTTCTTCGCTCTATAAAATAATTTTTCTGCTTCCAATAGTGTACAGAGTTTTTTTCTATAAAAAGTCATGGAAAAATGCAGTAACACACGACTTCTCTTTTACAAAATTCAAGAAATCAATCACCCACGCGCTTGGCTGGGGACTTTTATTCTCCGCAATCTATGCTGGAGCATTCTTGCTTTTCAAGGATTTTCTTCCTATTGAAGAAATTATCGCGCAACTCAACACGGCTGCGGCGATTACCCCGGCAAACATCATTTGGATTGGCTTGTATATTATTTTCCTAAATTCACTGCTCGAAGAATTCTTCTGGAGAGGATTCTTTTTTGATGAAGTGCATACATTATGCGGATGGTTTGTAGGATATATTTTGACAGGAATTGGGTTTACCCTCTACCATGTTGTTTATTTTTATCAATGGTTTTCTTATCCAGCGCTTTTTGCGCTTGCGTGCATTGGACTATTTTGTTATTCTTTATTTATGTGCATGATTTTCCAGAAATATCGTGATCTTTTTACTTGTTGGATAATCCATGCGTTGGTTGATGTCGTGCAGATTGGAATTGCGTTATACCTTTTTGGAATTCTTTAAAGCATAACCAAGAAAAAAAGATTTTATTTATTCAATAACAGTTCCAACAAATTCTTTGCCAGCCAAATACTTCTCTAAATTGTCAAGATTATTTCCATTGAGAACAACAACACGAAGTTTTTCTTTTTCCGCGAGGCTAGCTGCGATGGGATCAAAAGGAAGATTCATCCCTGCCTTCCATTCGCCACCAACAATTGCTTTGAAATCTTTCCAGGATATTTTTTTGATTGCTTTTGCGTCAGGATTCTTTCGTGGATCTTTGTCATAGACATAATCAACATTAGTTAAGTTAATAATAGTCTTTGCGCCATACATGTGCGCAAGAAGGACAGCATCTTTATCAGTACTAGAACCAGGAACCCATCCCGCGCCAACAATAATGGGCTTGTCTGTCTCTATTTTTTTGCTATAGTCAATAATAACATCTTTGTATGCAGACTCCGCAAAAATTTCGCGAACAAGCTGCGCGTTAGTGCGAGTTGTTAAGATACCAATCATATCATTCTGAAATGGCTGCAGAGGAACAACTTCATTTGCTTTATGAAGATATTCTCGACAAATAGCGCCACCGCCAGTAATAATGCCAAATTTTTTTCCTTTCGCGATATAAGAAAGAATTAATGCGCGAAACTTCTTCAAATAAGGAACATCGATTTCTTTTGGATAAATGAGAGACCCACCAAGAGAAAGCACAATGGTATTATTTGTATTTGCAATCATAGTGTTCACCAAAACTCCAACTAACTTCCAAATCCAATTAAACTTACCCCAAGCAAAATCGCGGTAATGCCAAGCCATTTGAAAAAGTTCATTTTTTCTCCAAGCATTTTGATGGACAATAAACTAATCCAAACATAAGATAAGGAAGTGATAGGATAAAGAACAGAAAGTTCTCCGTTCTTTAAAGCGATAAGGAAAAAGATACTGCTAAATCCATATAAAAAAGTACCAAAAAGCAATCGTGTGTTCAAAAATGAAAGCTTGCTTTTCCGCGTCATTTTTTCTGCGCCGTATTTCAGGAACAGCGCGCCAAACGCGCCGATAAATGTTGCGATAAGGACAAGACCTATTGCGAAAGGAGCTGTGGTCATTATTGCTCACCTTTTATTGAGGCAACTGTTTTAGAAGCTTCATCTCCAATACCACTTTTACTGCCAAACCCAATGCAAGTGACGCCCAAAATAATAAGACTGACTCCTACCCATTTGAATGTGGTCAATTGTTCTCCTAAAAATTCAAAAGAAATAATGTTAACCCAGACAAAACTCAAAGAAATAACAGGATAAAGAACAGAAAGCTCTCCATACTTCAAAGAGATCACAAGAATTACCGCGCTGATCCCATAGATCGCAAACCCACCAATGAGATACCAGTTGTGAAGAAGGTCCCAGCCAAGAGTAAGATTTGCTGTGCCAAGTTTAAACAAGAACTGTCCAGTCGCGGTGAGCAACGTCGCAAGCATGACAGAAATAATCGCGAGCGGATGTGTTTTGGTTGTATGCACATTCATAAGAAACAAAAAAGCGTGCGGATATTAAAAGGTTGTTGTTTGGAGAATAGCAAGTATCAATTTACAACAATAACCTCAAGAGTATCCTCCCCAATCACTTCACCATCAACAATAATTTGAACAGTGTATTGACCAGACTCCCTTCGTTGAAGAAAAGAATCTTCGTCAATTATCTGGAACACGAAAAATGCATTTGATTCTTCACCAGGATCTATAACTTCTGAAGAAAGAGCAACAATTTCAAGAGAATCATAAGGAAAGTCTGTTGTTGAACCAGAAATAAGTTGAAAGCTAAAAGTTTTAGGAGTATCAAAGAAATTATAGAAATGAATAACTCCATTGACACCAGTAGAAGCATCACCAACAAGTGTAGGAGAAACATAAAAACCATCTTCTTGTAATTGTGTTTCATAAAGTCCAGATAATTCTGCTTGAAGAATATCTTCATTGATACTATTGAATGTACGTTGTCGATAAAGAGTATCTTTTAATAAAGAGATATATACAAGAGAAACAATAAGTGACAAGAATAAAAGTAAAAAGACAATTAAATATGCGACATTTCTTTTTTCCATTGTCCACATTCAAATGTGTTTGTTTATTAATTTTCTGTTCAAATCTCACTACAAAATAAAAAAGATCAATAAGATTTGACAAACCAGAGAAAAATTTAAATAACAGTATACTAATAGTGGGCTATTAGAGCATGGAGGCAAATACTATGGTAACCTTAACAGCTGATGTCACTAGTGGAGTCAAGCACCTGACACAGGAGCTTGTAAAAAAAGGGATGTATAAATCACAGTCTGAAGTAGTGCGAGATGCAATTAGGCAACTCGCCTTCAAATATGGGGTACGAACAACAACAAAGAGAGAAGTAAGAAAAATTGTCACAAAAGCATCAAAAGTAGCAAAACAAAGTCTTTCAGAAGCAGTAAGAGGAATAAGAGATGAAGCATAATGAAATATATAGATACTTCTGCTTTTGTAAAATACTATGCTTCTGAAGAAACTGAAAAAGGTGCGACAAAGGTAGCAGAAGTTATTGAACAAGCAAAGAAAGGGGAAATAATTCTTATATCCTCAATATTTCTTGTTGGTGAAGCGATTTCTGTTTTTGACAAGTGGATTCGAAAAAAGATTATTGATGAAGATGAAGGAAAAAAGATAATAAGTGAGTTTATCCATGATATTATTGAACTAACGGAGAATGATGTACTTATTTTAGAAACAATAAATCATCTCACTATATTATCATCTCTTGAATTAATTCAAAAATATCACATTCCGATAAATGATGCCATACATTTTCATACAATGTTAACATACAAATCGATTGTAAAAGAGTTTATCTGCTCTGATAAACAGTTTATTGAAGCAGTAAAAAAAGAAAAAATAAATGTATATAACACAGACGCGCCAATGTTATTATGCTCACCTATCCCATGCCTGAAGGCATGGGTTTTACGGCTCGCAAACTCTTGTTGGCGCGTCTGTGGAATTAAAAAGTGGGCGTGCTGTGAGCAATTCATCCACTGACCTGAAGGTCGTGGTTTTCTTGCCCACTTTTTAATAATCCTGAAGAGTAGAGGTTCTCAGAGAGGGAAAAGCTTCAGAAAATCTCTTACTCATCTCCTTCTTCCTTCAGCACCGCTTCAACAGCGACAGCGTATGCTGGTCGAGTGATAAAGACACCAATAGTAACGCCAAGAATACTCGTCAGTGCAAATCCCTTCAATGCGCCAGCGCCTGCCCAGAATAAAGGCAACATCGCGACAACAGTTGTCAGATACGCTGCCATAATAATAAAGAACGCGCGTTTCAATTTATCTTTCCAAGAAAGATGTCGGCTTGTTTTCTTTCGTCCATAAACCTCATCAGTAATAACGATTTGATCATCAACACCAGTTCCTACTGCGACAAGAATACCTGCGATAGCTGCAAGATCAATGTTCCAGCCAATGAATGCTGCAAAACCAAGGATAATAAACACTTCAGAAAGCATCGTAGCCATAATCAAACCAAGAATAGAAACATGTCTATACCGAATGCCAAGAACAATGCCCACTGCAAGAATTGCGTAGAGCACAACAGAAAGAACATTCTTGACAAATGCTTCTCCTAGTGCTGGAGAAATAGAATCAACTTTGACAATGGTTAATTTCACTGGAAGGCTTCCTGTAATAAGGAGTGTCTGAAGTTTTTTCATGTTAAGAGCAGAATTTTGCACCGCTTCTTGATACGTCGGACCAGTGCCAGGTCCTGATATAGAAATATCAGTGACCGCTCGACCTTTCAAATCAGCGCCAATTTTGAGGGTATCAACAAGCACATCATCAAGATACAAATCAAGATCAGACGCGAGATACGCGCCACCTTGCTCACTGCTCAAAGGAATGTCTGCAGTGACTGCTGCCTGTCTTTCTGCTGCTTTCTGACTCAATGTAATCGCAAAAGAGAATGTGCAATAATAGCCAGAGTCAACACTTCCTTGGCATGGTCGTTGCGGATCAACAACAAAACTGCAGTCTGCGCTGCGGCAAACAGCAGCAATGTCTTCGCCACCGCTGAAAACAGTTTGATTGGCAACTTTTGCTTCAAATTTTCCTTGCGTTCCTATAAGTTCCTGCACTTCGTCTTTTGTAACAGCTGCAATTTCAACGAGAATAAATTGTGCGCCATTGAGATCTTTTGCTTCTGTAATAACGAGATCTGTTAATCCATACACGTTGAGGCGCTGCTGAAGATTTTGAATAAGAAGATCCATGTCATCAGCAGAAACTTCTGCTTCTGGCTGAAGAAGAACACGCGTTCCACCCTGAAGATCGAGTCCTTTCTTCAAGTTAGAGGTTGGCGCGTCATAGACTTCAATACCGAGCCCAGTGGTTTCATTATAATAAAGAGAGTAGAGCATTTCTTGACGAAGCATATGCAGCGATCGTGTCCCACCGTCGTATGTATAACGAGACATTGTTTCAAGCCGAACAAGTTCTCCTTCCTGCAAAGAAGAAATTGCGGCAGCATAATCATCAAGAGAAGTAATAGATTGCCCATTAAGAGCAGTAATCACTTCACGAAACATCGGCTTGTCTTTTGCGTATGGACTATGGATGCCTGCAAGCGCGGCAGGGCTGTCTTTCTCGATACTTCGAATCGCGACGCCTTCTGAAAAAAAAGAAGGCTGAATCATAAGAAGAGAAGCAAAGAGGAAAAACACAAGCATAAGAACACGCCAGCGGAAAAAAAGCGCTTTAACTGATGCAAAGTCTGCCATTAGTGGCCACCTTCTTTAGTATGTTCCTTATCACGAAGATGCCAGCGAAGAATGCTGACATTCTGTACCCATGTCGTCATGATGTCCACAAATAAACCAATGAAAAGGATAAGCATGATTTGAAACAAGACATCAGAGTTTGTAAAAAGTAAAACAGTTCCGACCGCGACAATTGCGGTAAAGGTCATGAGACCGCCTGTTTTGAATGATCCATAAATACGTTCATTAAGGTTCCCATCTTCTTTTTGTTTCAGAACACGAATAGTGAGAAGAATATCTGTATCAACAGAATAGCCAATCAACATAAGAAACGCGGCAATCCCTGCTGTGGAAAGTTTAATCCCTAACACATTGATAATTGCAAGCGTAATAATAATGTCAGATCCTGCCGCAAGCATAACAGCGATGCTTGGAATCAAGTCCTTGAAATACAAAAAGACAACACAGCCCATAAAGAGGAACGCGACAAGAAGACCAAGAAGCAGTTGAGAGAAGAAATCACCGCTCAGGCGGGATCCAAACGTTTCAATGCTCATCATGTTTTCTGGAATACCAGTCTCAGAAGAAACCTGAGAAACGAATACCCCAAGGGTTTCTTGATCAAGAATATCAATGTCCACAATAACGCCGGATTGCGCGCCAGATGAACCGCGAAGTTCACGAACAGAAATATCATACCCTTCATACGAAGCAGCAAGCACAGCGTGTAAACCAAGCGCGTCATAATAATCTGGGACAGTAACAGTCGCGCCGCCTTTCAAGCTGACTCCTTTGTGGAGGAAATCACCAGTAGTATAATATTGCCATCCAATTTGCGCGAGCGCGGTAAAGAGAATAAAAGAAGTAAAAATCAAGAAGAACATGTATTTTGTTTCGTAAAAATGTTTTATTTGGTCTAACATAAAGAGAAAAAATAGCTTATTGTTTTTAAACGTTGTGGAAATTATTTCTAAACCATTAAATATTCCTATTCTCATAATTTAGTGATGGAGAAAAAATACCCCTTAATTTTTGATGAAATTATTGTCAAACAACTTCAAAAAGAAGCATCAAACAGTCATATCAGAAAAATCCTTACCAGAATGCTTGACAAAATTGAACTTCTCGGACAATATGCGGGAGAACTGTTGGATTCCAAACTTTTTTTGTATGAAGTTAAAAACAAACATCCTCCTCTTCGTCTTTATTATAAGCACAAAAAAGAAACGGATGAAATTTATGTTTTTGAATTTGAGATGAAAACAAGTCCAGAAAAACAGAAGAAAACCATCTCCCGATTGAAGAAAAGCATTATGGAAACTAAAAACCAAGATCTTTCCGTGTAAATTTCTTTCCTTCTGCAATGTTCTTTTCAAAATCAAGTAATCGTTTATAGAGCGCAGTATTTCGCAATGATTCTAATTCATGCTTCATTCCTTCATATTCATCTTTTGCAATTGTTATTGTTTCCATAAGGGGTATGCACATATTCTTCTATATATAGTTTGCTTAAATTTTTCAAAGAATATGTTTATCATAGAGATTCATTGAAAATGATCAGGTAATCTTCAACGCGCGTTCAACAATTACCTTTACTGCGTCAATATCTTCCTGTTTTACTTTTTCTCGCAAGCACATTCGTGCGCGAGCCTGCACAAGACGAATGAGTCCAACAACAAGCCGAGGAGAAATCTCAAAAAGGCATTTACTTTCCTTTTTCTTGAGCTCTCCAACAAAAGAAACAATGTCTTGATGATAAACCTCAGGCAATGTTACCTTCAGTTGTTCTGCGTGGAAAACATAACTTTTGATGAATTCAAGATCTGTTTTTGTCAGTCCAGTATCGTGTTTCTGCTTCAAAATCGCGTCGGTTATTTTCATAAATTGATACGTGTCTGGTTTACGAACAAGAAATACAAGATGAAATCGAGTGAGCAACGCGTCATCAAAAGGAATTTGTTTTTTGAGTTCTGCGACAGTTTTTCCTATGAATTTATCACCAATGGGATTTGCTGTCGCAAGCACGCGAACACGCGCGTCAAGCTTGAGGTGTTTTCCTTTTTTGTCATACGTAATAAATCCTTTTTCCATTGCGTTGTACAACGCGCCACGGCTCTCCTCTTTAAGTAAATTCAGTTCATCAATGCAGCAGATGCCCTGATCTGCCTGCGGCAATAATCCTGGTTCAATAACATCGCCAATAGTAGTGACCGCGAGACCAACACCACTCATACCAGAACCTAGTCCGTAGGTTGAGATTGGATGAAAATCAGCGATGCTTCTGATAATGTCAGTTTTTCCAATAGCTGGATCACCGAGGAGAAGAATGTGGATTGGTTCTGAAGCGAAAAGCTGAATGGATACAGCATGTTTAATGACATCATGCCCGATAATGTGCGGCGCGATAAGTTTCGGCAAGATTTCTGGAGCATGTTCCGCGAAAGAGGCGTATTGTTTTTTGAAGAATTTTTTTTGTATTGCCTGATTTGCCTCAAGGATATATTCATGAACCTCAGAGTCTTGTGTTTCTGCTTTAAAGATAACACATTGTTCTGTCTGCGCGAAGAGATCTTTGGAAATAGGCAGGTACATGAGAGATGCAGAAATCTTTTTTTGTTTGAGAAGCGAGATTAGATCACGAAGCTGAGCGGCATCGACATAGTCTTTGACATGGCTGACAAGTTCGCGTTCTTTCATGCCCAATGGACGAAAGAGCATGAAAAAGTCCCCAACAGTTTTTTCCATGAAGAAATAAGAAACTTTGAGATATAAAAAGGTTGCTTTAATGAAATGAGCATATATTCAAGCAAGACAGAAGGAGAAAGGAACACCATTTTTCACTCCCTAAAAGCTCTGCTCGAGTAATTTTAACAAACTTGGGCAAAGGGTAATAACTTCTTTTGGAAGTTGTTTTTTTACTTTTGCTTGATAGCTTCTCAAATAGGTCTGTATCGTTTTATGATATTCAACAGGAACCCGTTGAAGGAGTTCTAAACCACGGCGCAATGGCAGTTGTAATGTTAGTTTAATTTCATAAGATGAATAAATAAGAGAATTACCAAGGATTTGAGCACCCTCTAATTCTTCATGAGAAAAGTCTTGATATAAAAGTATGCTTCTGAACTTTTTCCTTTTTGCGTCAGTTAATTCGTTATCATGATGAATGGAGAAGTCAAGATCACCATGTATATTAACTAACGGCAAAGTAACTCCTTTGCTTTTTAACCGTTTCAAGAAAATAAAGATATAATCAACTATTTCTTCCATATTTTTTGTGAGAGCCCCAAAATCTTCCATATCAGAAGTCCAATGATCAGAATGCTGCTTGAACGCAGGACCAAGAGCATCATTTAAAATACGCCAAGGTATATTAAGATGAGTTGAGAACCCCATTTGTACAACAACTTGTTTCACAAGTTCTCCTACACTCCCATTTTCCCAATAATTGTAAATGATGTATTCAACACCGTTAATTTTTTTAACATAAAATACAGTCTTTTTTTTCGCGGCAGGAGAGCTCATATCACCGAAATGACTAAAAACTTCATCTTGAGTAGTTATTCCATTATGGATTGCGTCTGAGATGCCATGTCCAAGAACAAGAAAAACAGATCCTGGAGGAATGGTAATATTTCCAAGAAAATAAGTATCTGTGACGCTAATAGTTTGTAACTGATTCTTAGATTGAGTGTATAATTTATCAAAAGGGATCAAGATTGCAAACTTTTCATTTGACC
This sequence comes from Candidatus Woesearchaeota archaeon, assembly GCA_016214075.1. NCBI lineage: Archaea > Nanobdellati > Candidatus Woesearchaeota > Candidatus Woesearchaeota archaeon. The sequence continues at coordinate 52,006 of JACRPI010000020.1, read as the reverse complement.
ACGATGAACCTCTCATATTTGGCGAACTAAATGCAGAGATAGATCCTGCTGATTCATTAAGAGAAAAATGAACAGTGTCTCTGAGCCATGTTGATGGATCAGTAGAATAACGGGTACGTATTATTCCATTCTTTGGAAAATAGTCAGTTATATGAATAGCAATCAATTGTTTGAATATTACGTTCAACTGAGCCTTCTCCATGCAGTACAAAGAAAGAGTGGAATATATAAAAGTAGTGAAGACAAAGTGAATCACCCTGTTCGTCAATAGGGAAAGCGGAGATTCATGAGAGAATGCTATGAGCAATAATAAGAAACTCTTTCAAAAATACAAACAAACGATGATTAATTTAGAAATTATTAAATAGGACGATAACACAAAATAAGAGATAATGGTAAAGAAAGTCGAAAAAAGAAGCATGAAAAAAAACACGAAGAAACCAAAAAACAAGCTCAAGCTTCGCCAAAGAATAAAAATTAAAGCAAGAGAAGTCCCTGCGCTTCTCCGCGCGAAGAAAGAGGAAAAGAAACACATCCCCACATTTGAAGAATTAAGAAACGAAACAAAAGAGTTTGAAAAAGAAGCGCTTTCGTTAAGTAAAATTATTCTCCGGAAACCAAAGAAGAGAAAGTAAGAACGAAAATATTTTTTATTTCTCCATCTTCAATATATCCACAATTTCCTGCTCTTTAACAGAACATCCATTTAATTTGACACCCCAAAGCGCTCCTTCAAGAACAGCCTGTTTAATATTAGGGACAATTTTTGTCGATGCGTTATCCGTAAATCGATTAAGAAATCCTTTTTCGTACGCGATGGTCACGAGTTCAACAGAGCGAATAACCCGTAATGTGCCAACAAGTTCTTTCACTTTATTGAGATTTTGCCTGTTAATCAAAACTTTTTGATGCATAGTGCTTTCCATGTGCCACGCGATTTTTTCAGGACTTTCAATGAGATGCCGCGTTGTTCGCTCATCGATAACAATTGCGTCTGCCTGTAAAGAAATTGCTGTTGCGACTGCTTCAATTTCACCTTTGTGCACAATTTCAATAAAATTACCATCAATTTCAAAGGAATGATTCGCGTAATCCGCGACATCCTTTGCAATGCTGATCATGGGAAGATTGTTGTAAATCTTAAGCGTTCCTTTTGTGATATAAGGTAAAACTTGAAGTGCTTCTAATTTATACTTGCGCGTATTCAAGGGCTTGCTAATCAATTCATCATAGACTGCAGGAGTGATATAGAATTCTCCTTTGTACTCATTCTTAAGACTCTCAAGAACCCAAAGAAGATTATTAATGGTCAAACTAATGATAGGCCCTGTATCAAAGACAAGTGCTTTAGTCATTTTCCTGTACCTCGCAAAACACCATTTGAATTAAAGAGTGTTCGTGCAAAAGTAATGCGAGTACGAATAGGCACAATGTCCCCTGCCTCTTCACTGACACGAGTTTTTCCCACATATTTCATGAGTTCCCATTGGGATAAACCAAAGATCTGCGCAGTTTGTCCAAGAGAAATGCCGTGCTCATAAATACGTGACCCTTTTTTGATTTGCGCTTCTGTAACAACGTGCTGCATGTACATGCTGAGCTGATCATCAACAGCGCCGATCATGTCATAAATCGCTTTGATTTCTGTATTAAAACCGCGAAGATTATCTGCCTGCATAAAACTAATTGCTTTTTCTATTGCCGCAATCACTTTTGCGTCAATGGTTTTTCCTCGTTCGAGAATTTTCGCGAGCGCGTAAATAACAACAGCTGTTTGAATGGACTCTTGGCGCTGAAATATCGCGGAGCAGTGAATGATGTGATCGCTTTCTTCACGAAGCGCGACAAGATCTCCTTTGAGCAATGCTTTAATGCCGTTACGAAGAACAGCGATAATATCATCTTTGACAGAATGATGAAGCGCGTGAGGAGAAGAAGGAGATATCGAAGCATCTTTCTTATCAAGTGTAGTGTTCAAAGGCTGATCCAACTTCTTGCGCTTCTTGCTCATGCAATCGCTTAAGAGAAAGAACTATTTAATCCTATCGCTCTATGGACACGCTCAAAAGCTATCCATTATCCAATCTTTGTCAATTCCTGATCCAGAACAACGCGAATAGCGTCCGCGCCAACTGCGCCAACTATTTTCTTATTATTCACAAGAAGAGTGGGGGTATAGGTGATGTCAAGTTCTTTTGCCTGCGCTTGCTGTTCCGCATAAAGTGTGGCATAAGAGGTATCAGAGAGGCAAATTTCAAACGCGGCGCTGTCAAGACCGAGAGCAGTTGCGTAAGACAACATACTTTCCATGTCAGATGCAAGAACATCCTGAGCAAAATAATACGAAAGATATTCTGTCCCATGGCCTTCTTTCTCCGCGCAAAACATGGCGTGACTCACAAGAATCGCGTGGTCCGTGACGCCGATAAGATGATAATCAACCCAGAGCGCATCGCCGTATTCTCCAATGAGAGACTGAAGCGCAAGATACATATCCTTGCTATAAGAGGAAGTAGGATCAAGATAGGCGTCCAGTGTAATAACATCAGCGGCATTTCCATACGACGTGAATTTGACATAGAGTAAAATCAAGAGAAAGATCGTCAACAACGCAAGCGCGAAGCGCCAGTGATTTTCATCATCAGGAGTAAGGTCATCAATATCTTTGTATTCTTCTGAAGAAAGAGAAGGTTGTATTGGTGAACCAAATGAGCTGGATGCAGATGAAGTTTCCCTATGGACGTGCTGATGTTGTTCTGGCTGAGGATGCTGCTCTACTGGCTTCTTATCAACAGAAATAATTTGAACTGCAGGAGTTTCTGGCTCTTTTTTCTTTTCTGCTTTCTTAAGAATTTTTCTATCAGAATGTTTATCATATCCTTTTTTAGAATGCTCTTTTAGATTTTCTTTGAGGTTCTCCTTTGTATCTTCCTTGAGATTTCCCTTAGTTTTTTCTAACTTAGTTTTTTCTAATACAGGGGAAGGCTGCTGTTTAGGAGTATCGAGTTTCATAAAATATTTCTGATGGCGCTTTTTGTCAGAAACCTGATCCTGTGGAGGTAAAGATGAAGAAGATTTACTCGAAACAGGAAGAATAGACGCGCTGCCTAATATTTCTTCAACAGCTTTCTCTTTCGCGGTTTCTTGTTTTTCTTTTTGTTCAATGAAACGCTGTTTTTTTTCAAGGGATTTTTTCGCGGTGGAATATTCCTGAGAAGAAAGCATGCCTGTCTTCTGTGTCTTTTCAAGATGAACAAATTCGCGCGCAAGCCGGTCTTTTTCCTGTTTCAAGACAGGATTCTCTTTGTTATCTTTAGAAGTCGTTGCCACTGGTCATCCCTAAGAAAACATGAATGAACAATCTTTATATAATTTTCCATTCCAGAGTGGAGACGAATCTAAAGCTTTATATAGCGCACAGCGATCACAAAATCTATGAAAAAAGGGCTTGTCATCCGTGGAGAGATTGGAAAAATACTCATTCGGGAAAAAGCAGGCGCGGATATTGAGTTAGGGGAACTTCTTGTCGCAGAAGCGAATGGACAAAAAATACTGTTGCAGGTTTTTGATCTTATTTATGGCAGCCAGCTTTCAGAGCAGCATGTCGAATTGATTTCGGGCATGCAACTGGAAAATGGAACAAAAAAAGAATTCTTTGAAGAAGAAACAATACAGATTATGGAGCCAGAGCTAAGAAATTACAAGCTCGCGGTGGCAAAAGGAATCATCAGTATACAAAACGAAAGCGTTGGCGCGTGCAAAGCGCTTCCACCGTTTCTCGCGGCAGTCCGTGAAATAAGAGAAGAAGATGTCGCGTTTATGACAACGCCTGATGAACCACTATTTATGGGAAAATTGCGAAGCGGCAGCAAAACATTGCCTGTTGAAGTGTATCTTCCAGGAAAAGAAGTGTTCAGCCACCACATTCTTATTAGCGCGACAACAGGAAAAGGAAAATCAAACCTCACTTCAGTCATGCTTTGGGACGCGACAAAACAGGAGTATTGCGGAATTCTTGTCCTTGATCCGCACGACGAGTATTACGGCAGAGACCATGAAGGAATTGGTCTCAAAGATCACCCCTACAAAGAGCGAGTCAGTTATTATACTCCAAAAGATCCACCGATTGGCGCGAAAACACTGAGAATTAATATTACACTGATTAAGCCACAGCATTTTGCGGGAGTGGTGCAGTGGAGCGATCCGCAGGAACAAGCGCTCTACGCGTATTACAGAGAGTATGGGAATACATGGATCGAAAAGATCATTATGAATGTGCAGTTAGAAAGAACAGGCAATTTCAATGAAGCGACAGTAACAGTGGTAAGACGACGTCTTCTGAGTTTGTTGGATTTAGAATGGAATGGACAACAACTCAACAGCCAAGGAATTTTTGATTTGAGCGCGGGAAAAACAACAATAAAAGATATTGCCACAGAATTGGAAGAGAAAAAGACAGTCATAATAGATACGTCAAGTTTCAAAGGAGCGACAGAATTGTTGATTGGCTCCATGATCAGTACAGAAATTTTGCAGCGCTATCAGCAGTACAAACGCCTCGGCACACTCAGGCAAAAACCAGTTATCTCAATCGTGCTAGAAGAAGCGCCACGAGTCTTAGGAAAAGACGTGATTGAACGAGGAGGAAACATCTTTAGTACGATCGCGAGAGAAGGCAGAAAGTTCCAAGTGGGATTATGCGCGATCACGCAGCTGCCAAGTTTGATTCCACGGGAAATTCTTGCGAATATGAATACAAAAATAATTCTCGGCACAGAAATGGCGGCGGAGCGCCAGGCAATCATCGAAAGCGCTGCGCAAGATCTCAGTCAGGATGGCAGGAATATCGCAAGTCTCGATAAAGGAGAAGCAGTGATTACCAGTAATTTCGCGCGGTTTGCGATACCAATAAAGACGCCGTTATTCAAAGAATACGCAGAGAAAGATATTGAACGTGTTGGACGAAATGGGATGCAGGAGAAATTAACATTCGAAGGGATTGGGTTAGAGTAAGAAGAAGAAAAAATAGTTTATAATCGCTCAGCAGAATAAATAAAGACACGCGCAAACAAAAGCAAAGTGTCAGGGGGACCCATTGCACAAACAACATAAACCATCATTGCGAATAAGAGCAGTAGTTGAGCGTACGACCGAACGGAGTGAGTGATTGGAACGTGTTCCAATTCATTACGAATCGAAGATTCGAAATGGTCGTACTTGATCTCGCTTCCAATTCTTTGATCTCTGATCAAAGTTCTCTGAGCTTTGCTCAGAGTATGGCGAAAGAATTGTGCAATGGGGTCTTTTTGATATAGAATAAAGACAAAATGAAGATAAAGGAGCATAATAACACAGACGCACCGCTCGCAGGGCATCCCAATCGCAGCAAGCTGCAGAGTATTGCCCGCTCGCAATTCGGTGCGTCTGTGGAATTGTGAAATTGGGTCACAGCAAGCAGGGGGGTATTATTTCGAGCTATGCTCGTAATACTACGGACCTTTGGTCCGAAGTAAACCCAAATTTCACAATAAAAACAAAATATATATAGAATGGTTCTCAAAGAAATAAACAAACATCAAAAAAAGATGAAACACCAAAAAGAACGGAAAATAAAAAGTGCACTGATTCTATTCTTAATAGGCATTCTTACAGTAAGTACAATCGCCCTCGCGGCAGAGCAATCCATCGTCCTTATCGACGTCAGTACTGGAGATACACAAGAAGACAGCGCGTGTATTTTCAAGGTCAATGGAAAAACAGTGGTCGTCGATCGAAGAGATAAAGTAACTGTAGATGGCATCACCATATATGTACAGGAAGTCTATCCTGTCAACAGTGAATCAAAAACAGGGGATAGATGCGAATTTATCTATTCTGGAATGGAAGAAGAGAAAGAAAGTGAAATAAAAGAAGAGATTATTGGAGAAACAGTCGTTCAATTTTATTTTGGTGACAAAGAAGAAACAGAAACAGGTGAAGTTGAAGAAGTGGCAATGAAAGAAGTAGGAGACAGCACCGTCGTAAGAATTAGCGGCTATGATGTCACCGGTCTTTCAATAGACGCGAAAGATAACGAAGAACAAACAAGCACAACAACAGAAGAACCAAAAGAGAGCAAAGGAATTCTCGCAAAAATATTTTCTTGGATATTTGGATAGAAACGAATATACTATTGCTTTAATCTAAAGTGTAATAACGTCCTGCGCATCCTTTCGAACTCTATTCTCAAAATCAGCAACCCTTTCTCCCTCTAATTTTTCTGTATTCAGAAGATGCAATAATTGCAGAGTCAATTGTTTTTGCTCTTCAGCAGAAAAAAGCGAGGAAGAAAATTGTCCAATGTGTTCTGCAAGCACTTTTTCCTCAATATCCTGTGTGCTTGCTCCTTTGACAGTAATTGCGGAAAATTCTTTTGTTTTGAGCAAAGAAGTATTTTTCAGTACAGACCATGCGCCGCGCTGTTCAAGGAGATCGCGCAATGTTTTGAAGTCAATATCACTGGATTTTCCTTCAGAAAGTTCCCCAGTAACACGAAGCAGAACAATTGCGTTGTTTGGATCGCAAGAAGTAATGTTGTCAAAAAGCATCTTGTACACATCCTGCGCGGAACAATGATGAGCAACAACAGAAAGCGCAATAACTGGATGTAAAACGATTGGTACATACCGAAGATTGCCATTATCATAAAGATAAAAGCCGCCGTTTTGTAATTTTTCGAGTTCAGAAAAGCTGTTGGGAAAGAGAGGACCAGGATAGACAAGGTTCTGATAGCCAGGAAGTGACGCGTGCTTCACAATATGAACATGCCCTCCTGCGTAATAATTGCAATTCTTCGGGAGAAAAGAAACAGGCTGTGCCTCCATTTTTTCAAGCTCCACAGGTTTAAGTTCTGCAAGTGCAGTGTGGAAAAGAAAAATCTTGAACCCCTCCTCCTGCTCAATGTTTGTCGGATCAAGTGTTTCATAATAGCGTCGCTCCAAACTCCCTTTTCGACCAAGCAAGCCAGTAATTTTCGCGCCTGTTTTCGGATCAATGGTAAAGCGAAGTTGCAGTTTATTTTCCGGAGTAACAGTTCCTTTCACCACGTTAATGAAAAGACCAGCATGCTCAAGCACATCAAGCATTGTTTTTCCAGAAGGAGAAAAATCATGAGAGCCAGGAATAATATAGGCAGGAATGCCATAATCCTTAACCTGCTTCAATTTCTTGGTGGCTGTCTTGAGTTTCTCAATCGCAGGCAGGCTTGTGTTGAAAATATCTCCTGCAATCAAGATGAAATCAACCTGTTCCTGCATGGAAATATCCAATGCGCGAATAAATGCGTCTGTCGATAAGCTGTTGAGTTTTTCATCTCGCCAAGAACCAATGTGACAGTCTGCGAGATGGGAGAATTTCATGAAAAAAAGAAGGCGTCTAGAATTTATTAAGCTTCTGGATGAGGGAAAGATGCATTTTGATCTACTCCAAATGCGCGCAGATATGCTTCTCGATGATAAAGCATTTCAGTGAGAGATGCGATAGTACTGGCTCGCTGCTTTTCATCTTCTCCTTTCCAATTAAAAACATAGATAGGATTGCGAATACTATTTCCTTCAATAACAGAGAGAACATTCATTGCGACAATATGAAGTTCTGCGCGTTCGAGACTGAGACGTGCGGTATACCTTCTGTTTTTCACTTCAAGTTCTAAATTATACAGAGATTTACCATCCTCAACACCAGTAGGTTCAATCCCCAACAACACTTCTATATTCATAGAGAGAGAGAAAGAAGAAAGCGTGCTTTTTATGTGTTGTGACTTATACACGCACAAGAACCACACTATTTCCGCGCAAACATATCAATCTGCGCATTTTGTAATTTGCCACTGTAATCTATGTAAACCGTCTTCACTTCGCTGAACTCATCAATCCCCAAGATACCGGCTTCTCGCGTGCCATTGCCTGTTTTCTTCACCCCGCCAAATGGCAAGTGCACTTCCGCGCCAATCGTGCTGGAGTTAATGTAGGTAATCCCTGCGTCAAGATGTTCGATCGCGAGGAACGCGTTACGAATGTTCTGTGTATATAATGCGCTGCTTAATCCATATTCTATGTCGTTCGCAATTCGGATCGCGTCCGCAAGAGTGGTGCACGTCAAAATACTCAACACTGGACCAAAAATTTCTTCTTGAGCAATCCGCATAGACGGATGAACATGAGTAAAGATGGTCGGCTCATGAAAATACCCTTGCTTGTGAGAAATTCGTTTCCCTCCAAAAAGAAGCTGCGCGCCCTCCTGCAATCCAATCTGAACATACTTTTCTGTTTTTTCAAGTGCAGCTTGGTTGACAAGAGGACCAAAATTATAATGCATGCCATCTCCTGCCCGCAACCCACGAACTTGTTTCAACAACAAGTGTTCAAATTGTTTCTGAATTTTTTTATGCACAATCACTCTGCTTGCGGCAGTGCAACGTTGCCCCGTCGTGCCAAACGCGCCCCAAAGAACTCCTTCAACAGCGAGAGGAAGATCCGCGTCATCCATAATGATAATTGCGTTCTTGCCACCCATTTCCAAACCAACTTTTTTAATGCCTGCGTGTGCAAGAACATGTGCACCAACGTCTTTGGATCCTGTAAAAGAAAGAGCGCGAACTTGTGGATGTGCAACAAGAGCGTCACCAACAACAGAGCCATCGCCAGTCACCACATTGACAACACCACGAGGAACACCTGCTTTTTCGAGGAGCTGGACATACGTCAAAGCGCAAAGCGGCGTATCACTCGACGGTTTGAGAACACAAGTGTTGCCACAAATCAACGCAGCCATAATTTTCCATGCAGGAATTGCGATGGGGAAATTCCATGGAGTGATTAAACCAACAACGCCAAGCGGTCTGCGAACAGTCATGCAAAATTTTTGAGGAAGCTCGCTTGGCGTCGTAGATCCAAAAAATCTCCTTCCTTCACTGCCCATATATTCCGCGACATCAATTGCTTCTTGAACATCCGCAAGACCTTCTATATACTGTTTACCCATTTCTCTCGTCACAAGAGCAGCAAGCTTTTTCTTTTCCTGCCGAAGAAGCGATGCAACACGAAGAAGAATATCTCCGCGCCGTGGAGCAGGAAGCGCGCTCCACTGGACAAACGCTTTTTGGGCAGCAGCAACCGCGAGAGAAACCTCAGCAGAGGTACTTTCTTGAAAAACTCCAAGAATATCTTTTGGATTTGCGGGATTTTTGCTTGTGAACGTCTTTTTCGACGAGGAATTAACCCATTTCCCATTAATGTACAGTTTGTATGATTGCACAAAAACACCTCTTTAAAAAAAATAAGTGAAGCAAGAATAAATATGTTTGGGAAAATGTTCAAAATTTTTGAAAGAAAATAATTTTTGTTTCAAATTTTTTGAAAAAAAGATAAGGAAAAAAATTTAGAATTCGAAATGTTTATATATGAGATTGTCCATAAAAGAGAAATTAAAAAAAATTGTTAGAAAAACAAAATGAGTGCGCAAAAAAAAACAAAACAAATTCTGAAACAGATGAGTAAAACAAATTATTACAGCGCAAGTCATAAAAAAAACAAATGATCAAAGAGAGGAAACTCTCTGAGAAATAAAAAGAGGTGTCAAAATGGCAGCAAAGAAAAAGAAAGCAGCAAAGAAGTCTGGAAGTAAAAAGAAAAAAAAGAGATAATGATATAACATGGAGTTGAGGTGACTTGACTCCATCTTTTTTTTCTTTTTATTCTCAAGCGCTTATTCTAAAAAAAGATTAATACTCATGAACCGACATATTTATATACTAATTTCCTCAAAAATAACAGAATGGACGAAAGTGAAAGAAAAGTTGTAACAATTGGTGCAATTGCGCTTATTGGATTATTGGTACTCTCCTCATTCTCATTTCTTGGAAAACAGGATACGACGCTTACCGGCGCAGTTGCAGGAGAATCATACAAATTTGAACAGTGCCTAAAAAAATACGGAAGAGATCTTTATGGAAAGTGGATGTGGGATGAGATCCAAAAATGCAGAGAAGAAGTGGATGGAATGTCAAAAGGAAAGGATAAAGCAATCCCACGATTATATTTGAGTGACGATCGATCGGAGTTCCAGAATGAGTAAATATCATAAAAAAATTCATGCAGAAACAGTAACTGCTGGTTTTGCAATTCTTGCGTTTGCGTTCCTTTTCGTGATGACCGCAACAGAAGGAAAATATTGGGGATCAAATGAAATGGATGAGTATATCATTAAGATTACTGAAGGCGAAGAACAATCATATTTAGATTCTGATACACCCACAGCGATGGCTATCAGCCCTTTTCTCAAAAGAGATTGCCAAGCGCGAGGAACATGCTTAGAACAGGATGTCTGTACAGTTGGGAAGCAGGAATATGTAATGAGTCATGGTCGTATGGTCGCGCGAGTCACCTACATGACGTGTGAAGCTGCAGAAGAAGAGATGGACAGAAATGATGCAAGCGAACAAGCATACAGCACGCAAGATGATTCGTATTAGAGATTTTTTGATTTAATCTTTGTTTCTTTCAAGATTTAATAGATTTCTTTGATTAATAATATGTAAAAATAACCCCCTGCAATGCTCCGCGTTGCATGGGTCCCCCTGACATTTTGCTTTTGCAAGTGCGTGTATTTTCTTTGCTAATAGGAAAATTTGCCTTACCATTGTTTGAATCGCCTTACAGTCCTTGAGAATCCCTATGCTTTTATTATTTATTACCTAATGGGTTTAATACCCCGCAGCTCTGCTGCGGATTCGAAAACCCATGAGCGTAATGACACAAATTCCGTTAAGAAAATTCACCGATACCCCGGAGCTCTGCTCCGATTGGGATGGTGAATTTTTAGGAATTTGTATTCATTTCATTTGGAAACAAGATGTACAAAAAAGAACGAATCTAAAAAATGAAGAAAAAACTAAAAATATGTTATGGCTTCCATCGAATCATCGTTCGCGGGAATGGAATTGCGTCTTTGATATTCTCAAGTCCACAAACCCAAGCAATAACTCGTTCAACGCCCATCCCAAAACCACCATGCGGCACAGAACCATACCGTCGAGTATCAAGATAGAACTCATATTCTTTTGGATTTTCTCCTTGAGCAGTCAAGCGTTCTTTGATTTTTTCAATATCCGCTTCTCGTTCAGAGCCGCCAATAATCTCGCCATATCCCTCTGGCGCAATAAAGTCAACGCCAAGAACAACGTTTGGATTCTTTGGATCTTCTTTCATGTAAAATGCTTTGACAATTTTTGGATATCGCGTAACTGCGATAGGAGTATCGTAGAGTTTACTAAGAACATCTTCTTCAATCGTGCGCAAATCTTTACCCCACTCCACGTCCATTCCTTGTTTTTTCAAAATAACAAGAGCGTCATCATACGTCATGCGAGGAAAAGCTTTCTGCGTTGCGGGAATCAATTTCTGTTGATCTCGCTCAAGAATCTTCAACTCTGCCTGATTTTGAGCAAGAACCTTCTTGACAATATGTTTCAAAACCCCTTCGCCATGGTCAATAATTTGATCAAATGAAGCCCACGCTTCTTCCATTTCTGCGTGCCAGTATTCTGTTAAGTGTCTGCTTGTTTTGGATTTCTCTGCACGGAAAGAAGGAGAAATAGTATAAATTTTCTCAAGCGCAAAAATCGCGGGTTCAGCGTACAGTTGCCAGCTTTGGGATAAAAAGACCCCTTTTTGTTTAAAATAATCTACTTCAAAGAGCGTGCTTCCTCCTTCACATTGGATTGCCTGAAAGATAGGAGAATGATATTCATAAAATCCGTTCATGCGAAAGTATTCATCTATCGCGCCAAAAACAGTGCTTCTAATCTTTAAAACAGCAGTCATTTTTCTGCTGCGAAGCCAGAGATGTCTGTTATCTGCCAAAAATTCAACGCTTTGGTCTTTGTTAATAGGGAAAGAATCTGAAGAACCGACAACAATGAAATCTTTCACCGCAATTTCATAGCCTGTTGGCGCGCGGTCATCTTTTTTGATAGTTCCATGAATTTCCATGGATGTTTCCATTTGAACTTTGTCAGCAGTAGTAAATTTTTGTTCTCCAACAATATCTTTTTCAATAACACATTGGATAATAGTGGAAGAATCTCGTAAAGTAATGAATTTGAGTTTGTTACTCCCTCGTTCTCGATAGACCCAGCCACGAATAGAGACATCGCCACTGCCGTGGTTCATTGCGTCCTGAATACTAAGAAAAGGGGTGTTTGTTTTTGTAGTTGTCATGAAAAAAAGAAAGTTCTGAGGAATTTATAAATATTGTGACGTGGATTAGTGCAATATTGTCACAATCCCATGGACTGCGTCAACTTCAACTTTCTGCCCAGTCTTCAAGACACGAGTCGCTGTTTGTGTTCCAATAATGCATGGAATCCCTAATTCGCGAGAAACAATCGCTGCGTGAGAAGTAATGCCCCCTTCATCAGTCACGATTGCTGCTGCTTTTCCCATAATTGGTAAAAATTCTGGTCGTGTCATCGCGGAAACAAGAATGTCTCCTTTCTGAAAACTTCCAAACTCAGAGACTTTGTTGATCACGCGAACAATTCCTACTGCTTTTCCAGAAGACGCGACCATACCTTTCAATCCAGAAGACGGAGAAATTTTGGATTCAAGAAAAGTATGAAGCTGGGCTGCTTCTTGATTGGTAAAGAGAACAGTATCATGCAAATCAGACATCACATACACAACTTCTGTTCGTTCCTGAAGTTCCTTAAGAAATTGTTTTCGATCAGTGGAAAGCCTGGGAATTTCCGAGTATACCATTCGTTCAAGCAAGACAGGATCGCAATTCATTTTCTTTGCAAGTGCTTGACTGAGCAACTTCACCCACATCACCAAAATGCATTGTTTTTCCTTGCGAATGTCGCGAAGCACAGTCAGTTTCTGGAAGAAATAACAAATACTCTGAACAGAAACAGGAGCAATGGAAAGCAGATGGTCTCGTTTTTTGAGTTGCGTAGTGGATGATGTCTCAATACGACGAATTTCATCAGTAATTTGTTTCTCAGAAGAAGAAGACAAGAGTTTCTGCAACTCTTTCAAAAAGAATTGTGCATCAAGATAGAAAATGTGTGCATAATTATTTTTACTCCAATAAAATTGCTGCTCATGAGCGTGAAGTAGTTTTTGAAGAGAAGATGAAAGTTCTTTTGCTTTTTTTGCTTTCAAAATAATATTTTTTTCCTTCAAAGCAAGAAGAGCAAGTTTCAAAAATGCAAGCTTTTCTCGTTGTGAATACGACATTGCAGAAGGAGTAGTGAGTGTTCCTAGTTCAGAAAGAAGCTGAGGGGTATGCTTTTTTATTTCTGCCTCAAGAAATTGATTCCCTTCTGCGTCAAATGAATCAATAAAAATGAGTGGACACCATTGTTCTGCGCCTTGTTCTATAAGTGTCTGCAAATGAGCGAGTAGTTCTTTTTCAGAACATTTGGAAAAATCAAGTGTTTGCAAAGACGCAACTGTTTTTTGCATTGGTTCAAAGGATTTCTGCCATGTTTTCTCGATAAAATCAATATATTTTGGATCTTTTTTTTGTTTTTCAAGGAAAAAGAGAGCAAGTTCTCTCATACCTTCCATAGAAACATAATTAGTGAGATAATTATTCTTCACATGCGCAACCCAAAATGGATAATGAGTTCCATAATACTTGTGCATCCTCAAAAGAGAAGTCAAAGGAAAACTTACATTAATAGGAGTTGCTTCACCTGCTTGAAGGTAGAGCGTTTTTCCCCGCGCTTCTTTAAGAATATTTTCTGGATTGATCATGAAGATATCATCTCATTATGAGTTATAAATCTTTTTGGAAAAAAGAGAGAAGTTCTTTGAAATCAAGAGCAGAATAATCCGCAACTAAAGAAGAACCACAAACAAGAATTGTTTTCATGCCAACACTTTTCGCGGGAATAATGTCCTTTTTTTCACTATCACCCACAAAAATGAGCTGTTCAGCAGGAACGCCACAACATTGGACAATTTTCTCAAAACCCTCTGGATCAGGTTTTGCGTTTTGGACATCGTCGCCAGAAAGCAGCGTAAAGTCAAGAGGATCTAAACCAAGTAATCCAAGAATAGTAATAAGCTGACCACGAGGAACCGACGTATAAACACCAAGACCAATTTTTTTTTGTTTCAGGAAGGAAATAACATTCTGAACATCTTCATCTCGAGAAATATAGTTTTGAAAGGGAAACTGCGTGGCAAATGCTTCTGCGTAGAATTTCTTTGACTTTCCTAACGAAACAAAAATGAGAGATTTTCTACCCTGTTGCTTGAGCAATGCGTCAAATTCCTTTTTCGTCTCTGCTGTTCGCTGTTTTCCAGTTTCTTGAAGATATAATTGATAGGCAAAGTCTTCTACAGCAGCGTCATACAAAGGATTTTTTAGTAATGTTCCTTCAAGGTCGAACCATATGTGAGTTGTGTTCATTACAGCACACGCCTCATATCACCCATATCGTGAGAATATCTTAAACAATCAGTCAGAGAAAGAGAAAGAAAACCCAAAGAATCTCTATTTTTCCCAAAAGAATAGTGTATGATTTCTAGATATCCGCGAGTAACAGTAATACCCTCCAAAGGAGCAAGCTCCGTGAACTGCATTGTTGGCTCCAAATGTTGTTGTAATCCACCAATGTTAGGATCATGTCCAACTAAAACAATTGCGTGAGAAGCGTCACGTGGTTGTATTTCTTGAGGAGAGCGTCCAACAATGTGATAAATCACCGCAACAAGATACGATTGTGCGCCATGAAGCATGAGCGCATGTTCAGCAGGATCAACTCCTTCAGTATTTGCCGCAAGCATTCTATAACACTGTTCCATTGCTTCTGCGCGAGTTAATGTACCTGCTTTATATTCTTTCAAAATACGATCAGGAACACGCTGTTCTAACCGCTGTTCAAGTCCAGGAACAAACTGTTGTTTTTCAGCAGAATCAGAACGAAACAAAGCATTTGCCGCATCATATTCTAATCCAGCATATCCTGCGTGAATATACCAGCCAGTGTCATGGCTTCGATCAACTGCTCTTCCATCAGCATCTGTAGAACAATACACTTCAAGAGTAGGAGTACTTCGCAATGCAACACCATATGCAAGTGCACCACGCCTTCCTTTTTCATTCAATTGATTAGGATCAACTGCTGCAGTGCTTGGGTTCTTTTCCCCATGTCGAATTAAATGCACTGTTCGTTGTCCAGTTGTAGTCTCTATCATTGTCATTTCTTACACCCATAATCTCTGTTTTCACTGTGTATAGTTAGGCCTAAACTTATATACCTTTGCTGTAATAGATACAACTACAAAAAGATCCAAAGCAAAAGAGCAACGAATACAAAAAGAGAGACAAAAAAGAAAGTATTGTCGTCTAAAACTGGCTGTTTTTTCTTTTGCGGTATCTCCTGAAGTGTTTCCAAATACGCGCCATACGCTTCGTTTCCAGCCATAGAAACAATAAAGAACAAAGAACTATAAGAAATATTGTAGTAATAAGTATAACTACACTACTTCTTCGCGAACTTCCACATAAACTCAAAATAGTTTTTGTACGCTTCCGCTATCTCTTTGTTGCGAATAGCAATAACGCGAGGCATATCCGCTGCAAGCAGGATTAAAACAACATTCCCACAGATATCAACAGTTGCGGGCGTTTTGAAAGAATCCGGCAAGTAGCGAATCTCGAAGAGTTTATCAGGCTTTTTTTCCTTTTCAGATCGAACAGATTCATAATAAAGTCCCTTACATTTAACGCCTTGCGCAAGTCGATCTGCGTTAAATCGTTCATGTCTGTGCTTCAGTGTTTTCCGTAAAAGACCAGTGCCACCAAGACCATAAATAACAGGCGCTTTTTCATCAAGCATCATGTAATACGCAGTAATAACCCCTTCAGGGCCAGTAAAATAAAAAACTTCTTCCCGTTTATTTTTAATGTTATAAAGTCCAGAAAGTTCAGGAACAAGCTGTCTTGCAATTTCTTCTTTCTGCTCAACAAAACGAAGAAGATTCTTTGGATCGCCAACACTGTATATTGTTTTTGCTCCTTTTTTGAGAGAACTCACTAAACCTTTATTTACTAATTTGTCGATGATTTCGTAGGTATTGACGCGGTGCACGCCAGATTCCTTAGTGATATCACTTGTGGTGCCACTTCCCAGCTTCACTAAAGCCAAATAGACTTTTGCTTCATTGGTCGAGAACCCCAACTCCAACAGTTTGCCCATCATTGTAGTAACAACTATAACAGCAAGAATATATATACGTTTCGCTTCAGATAACACAGACGCACCGCTCGCAGGGCATCCCAATCGCAGCAAGCTGCAGGGTAACGTGAATTACGTCAACAAGTGATATAAAACGCAATTCACGGAATTAATAATTTCGCCATTATGCTCTATCGTTAGCGAAATTATTAATATTGCCCACTCGCAATTCGGTGCGTCTGTGGAATTGTGAAATTGGGTCACAGCAAGCTGTGGGGTATTATTTCGAGCTATGCTCGTAATACTACGGACCTTTGGTCCGAAGTAAACCCAAATTTCACAATAAAAGGATAAAGGGGTAAGACTGTAAAAATGAAACTCTATCATAATCTCCCAAAAGACAAGAAAGATGCACTGCTCAAAAAACACTGGTATTTCCAAGGCTTTAACGGCACACCTGCTCCACTGAGCGGTCCAACAATTGGAAACATCAAAGAAGGACATGAAGTGTTAGGGTTTGGCTACACCACAATTCTGGAGTATTATGAAGGAGATAAATGCTATTATCTCTATGATTGGAATGATCTTGAAGAAGGACTAAAAAATATTCTCAAGAAAGTCAAAGAAGACAAAACATATCTCACTTGGCTTCTCAAGAAAGATGAAGAACTACGAAAAGCGCATGAAAAGTTCATCAAAAAATTAGAGAAAACAAATATTGAAACACTTGGATTTCAAGAAGCAGTAAAACAGTATCAAGAATTCAGCGCATCGTACAGAAAAGCAATAGCAATCTCATTGATCATTGAATGCTTCACCTACCCAACAGAAGATCTTATTCGAAACACAATAACAGACGAGCTCACGAAAAAAGGAAAGAAAGAGCTTGTCGAGAAAGCGATTAGTCTTTTAACAGGAGCGTTGCACCCTTCATTTATTGGAAAACATACGCTCGCAATGCTTCATATCGCAGCAGAAGCAGAAGAAAAAGGATGGAAAGAAATATTCATGCAAAAGAACGCGCATGAAATAGCGAAGACATTAGAACAAAGCGCTGAAGGAAAAAATATTCTCAAGAAAATCCAAGAATATCAACAGAAAATGTTCTGGATGAATAATGCCTATGCTGGAGCGAAAGTCCTTTCTGTAGAGCATTTTGTCGAGGAAATAAAACACACGCTGGAAAAACACAAGCATCCTGCAAAAGATGCGCAAGAACAAGAAGAACACTTTAGAACAATTGAACAAACAAAGAGAGAGTTCATTGAAGAGCAGAATCTGAGTCAGGAACTCAAAACATTGATCGAAATAAATGACACGATGGGTATTATCCATGACGTGCGAAAAGAAGTCATCACTCATACGAATCACTTCATTGATCTTTTACTCACAAGATTGGGAAAAGAACTCTGTATTCCACTAGAGGAAATGCGCTACATTTCTCATTATGAAATAGAAGAAGCAATTCTCAGATCAATAAGCAGAGCAGAACTTCAAGAACGAAAAAGAAAGAGTGTCTTCGTTACAGAACAAGGAGAAACACAATATCTCATAACAGGAAAAGAAGCAGAAGAAATGATTAATGCATTGACGCAAGAACACAGTCATGAAGAGCAAGAAATACTCAAAGGACACTGCGCGTCACAAGGACATGCAGTAGGAATAGTGAAAGTCTGTCGTGGCATGCAAGAAGTCGCGAAATTTCAAGAAGGACAAGTTCTTGTCGCGTGCATGACACAGCCAGAGTTTGTTCCTGCGATGAAAAAAGCGATTGCTATTATTACAGATGAAGGGGGCTTAACCTGTCACGCTGCGATTATCAGTCGAGAACTCAAGAAACCATGTATTATTTCCACAAAGAAAGCAACGCGAGTACTGAAAGACGGCATGAAAGTTGAAGTGAACGCGACAGAAGGATATCTAAAAGTACTGAAAGATTAAGAGGATAGAAAATCATGAAAGAAAAAGCGCTGGAAGCACTCAAAAACTATCCTTTATACAACTATTATGAGAATAAGGCAAATGTCTTTGCAATGTTTTTGGGATTTGACGCGAGAACAGGGACATTGCAAAAATCACTAGGAACAACGTACAAACCAATTGTTGCCATAGGGAAAAAAAGAAATTTTCCTATGTATATGAATCATGAAGAATGTCTCAGAATTGCAGAGGTTATTCTTAAAAAAATCCAAGAAGAGGCAAAATGGTTTGAACATGCAACAAAAGAGATTTATGTTCGAGCAGCAGCGCTTATTGCGTTCAGCAGAAATCTAAAGAACATAAACTACAAAACAAAAAGTCAAGCAGAACTTCTAGCGCTCTATCAAGAATATTGCAACTTATTCAAAGATATGCGTGTGTATAGCTCAATTCCCATGATGCTAGAACATGATACACCTATCTTAAGCAATCTCTTAAAGGAAAAATTAGGTCAGCAAATAGAAGGAGAAATGCTTAATGACGCATTTAGTACCTTAAGCAGTCCAACAAAAAATTCATATCTACTGCAAGAAGAAATAGAACGATTAAAGATCGCGGCAAAATATGCAGAGAAACAAAATGTGGAACAAGAAATAAGAATGCATACAGAGAGATGGAATTGGAGAGAATATATGTTTGAAGGAATTCCCCTAATCGAAGCAGATTTTCTCAGACAAATAGAAGAAGACATAGAACAACATAAAGATCCCACAAAAAGAGTAGAACAGATCGAAGAAAAACAAAAAAAGCTGCAAGAAAGACAGAAGGAGTACATAAAGAAGTATGCGCTTCGAGAGCAAACGCAGAATTTCGCAGAGATTGCACAGGACATTGTGTATCTTAAATATTTTAGAAAAGGAATATTCGCGGAATCCTATTACTGCGTGGAATTTCTCCTAAAGGAGATAGGACAACAACTGAATATAAGTCTTGATGATACCAGAGGAATGTTTGACTGGGAAGTGGAAGAAGCGCTAACACAAGGAATCACAAAAGAAAAGATTGAAGAAATAAGAAGCAGAGAAGAATTTTGTGCGTTTGTGAGTTATGAAGGAAAATGTTATCCATTAACAGAAGAAGAAGCAACAAAGATACTGAAAGAGAATGTAGAAGAAGAAAACAAGAACATGATAACAGAACTGAAAGGTCAAGTCGCGTGTAGCGGAAATGTTCGAGGAGAAGTGTGTATAGTTAATACAGTTGAAGATATGGAAAAGATGAAAGAAGGAATAATCCTCACTTCGGTAATGACGCACCCAAATCTTTTCTCTGCAATGAAAGGAGCAGGAGGAATAATTACCGATATTGGCGGCTTGAGCTGCCATGCCGCGATTGTCGCTCGGGAACTCCAAATTCCTTGTATTGTAGGAACAAAGCAGGCAAGTAAGATACTTCAAGATGGAATGCGTGTAGAGCTTGATACGAGCACAGGAACCATTAAAATTATAAACTAAAGAACATAACAAAACAGAAACATGAAACAAACAAAACACATACTCTGGTTCGAAGAAGTCGACAAAGACGATACACCGATTGTCGGGGGCAAAGGATCATCACTCGGAGAAATGTCCAGCGTGATGCCTGTTCCAAACGGCTTTTGTATTAGTGTTGCTGCGTACAAAGAAGTTCTAAAACAACATCAAGATGAATTCTTAAAAATAATGGAAAAGAGAGATATTGAGAATATAGAAGAACTTGAAGCAGTGGCGAATGTCATCAAATCAAGAATTCTTGATGTAACAATCCCGCTAGAAATGGAAAACGAAATCAGAGTCAACTATGAAAAATTAGGAGGCAAAGTCGCAGTAAGATCCAGCGCGACAAGCGAAGATTTAGAAGAAGCAAGTTTTGCGGGACAACAGGACACATTCCTCAACATTGAAGGACAGGAAGATGTCCTTGCCGCAGTAAAGAAATGCTGGGCATCCTTATTCAACGGCCGAGCAATTATGTATAGAGAAAAAAATAATTTTCCACATGAGAAAGCGTTTCTTGCGGTCGTCATTCAGAAGATGGTCAACGCAGACACCGCAGGAGTGCTGTTTACGATGAATCCCATCAACAAATCGCATGATGAAATGATTATTGAAGCATGTTTTGGGTTGGGAGAAAAGCTCGTCAGCGGAGAAATTACGCCAGACACGTTTATTCTCAATAAAAAAGAAGAAACAGTGAAAGAACAATATCTCAATTTTGAAAAACAAACATTAAGCGAAGAACAGCTGAAAGAGCTCATCACTGTTGGAAAAAAGATTGAGCAGCACTACAAAAAGCCAATGGACATTGAATGGGCAATTGAAGATGGAAAAGTGCATGTCTTGCAAGCGCGACCAATAACAACGTTAAAATAACTCATATTTAGAATAAGATAACATAAAAATGATAAAACTCATCATCTTTGACCTCGGCGGAATTCTTACAGAGAATTATGATCTTCCATTTTTTGAAGCATTAGCACGAGCAATAGGAAAAGAAATAAAAGAAACTGAAGAAATGATAAAGCCATTCATGCATAAGTCTGAACGAGGAGAACTATCAGAATATGAGTTTGTTAAGCAATTCCTAAAAGAGATGAAGTGTAAGGAAAAGCCTGAAAAGTTCTTAGATATACGACGAAAAGCAACAAAAGAAGCTGTAGGAGTAAGAGAGCTTATTTTGAAACTAAAAAAGCATCATAAAATTGCGTTTGCGACAAATAATGCAGAGGAAGAATTTCAGTACAACAACAAGGTTATGCATTTTGACAAATTATTTGATGGAGGTATTGCGTCCTATCAAGCGCATGCACGAAAAACAGAACCAAAGATGTTTGAAATGATTCTAAAACAGTTCAACGTAAAGCCAGAAGAAACCATTTTCATTGATGACAGCGTTGCGAATCTGAGAGCGCCAAAAGAGTTGGGGATTACGACGATACATTTTAGTTCTTTAGAACAACTGAAGGATGAATTGACGAAAAGAGCAATCAAATTCTAGTTAAAAAAATAACAACAATGGCACCGACGAGACGGGGGATGGCCCCTTCGGGGTGTCGCGTAGAACAAAATTTTTTAGAATTTTGTTCGTAGGTCGCCATTATTGTTGTTATTTTTTGTACAAAATAGAAAGCAAGTATTATAAACAAATTAAAGTAAACAACAAATAATGAACACCAACTTCAAAATCATCGCAGAAGATGACAAAACCAGCGCAAGAATCACCAGATGGAAAACAAGCCATGGAACAGTCGAAACACCCTTCTACATGCCTGTTGCCACAAAAATGGCAGTCAAGCATCTCACCAGTTCTGATCTTAAGCAAATAGGGATTCAAGCAGTTATCGCAAACTCACTTGTGATTGAACTCAGCAGAGGGTCAATATATATTGAAAAGCGCGGTGGCATCCACAAGATGATGAATTACGATGGCACTATTTTCACAGATTCTGGTGGCTTTCAAATGATCAGAGAAAGTTTCTACGAAAAAACAACACCAAAAGGAGTTGTCTTCAGAGACCCATTAAACCAGAAAAAATCATTTCTTGCGACTCCAGAATGGGTGATGCATGTACAAGGAAGAATTGGAAGTGATGTTGCGATGATTCTCGATGATCACAATGCGCATACGCACACAAAAGAAAAACATGCGGAAGCGGTGCTTCAAACCTATGACTGGGGAAAACAATGCCTTGCTAGCAAAATAAATCCAAAACAATTACTGTTTGGGATTATTCAAGGAGGAAGTTATCTTGATTTAAGAAAAAAGAGCGCAAAGCTTATGGAATCAGTAGGATTTGATGGCATGGCGTTAGGAGGACTTGCGACAGGAGAACCTATTCCAGTGATGAAAAAAATCGTCAACACAGTCACCAAAATAATCAAGAAAGAGCAGCCAAGATATTTGATGGGTTTAGGAAGTCCAGTAGAAATGATCAACACAATTGGGATGGGCATTGACTGTTTCGACAGCACCTATCCAACGCAAAATGCTCGCCATAACACATTGTTCACGATGAATGGAAAGATAGACATCGCAAAAGGAAGGTTTATGCATGACGATACACCAATAGAAGAAGATTGCGATTGTTACACCTGCAAAAATTACACAAAAGCGTATGTCTGTCATCTTGCGAAGAGTGAAGAACCAATCGCGATGCGTTTGAAAACCTATCACAATATCGCGTTTATGAAACGCTTGATGAATGAAGCAAAGTGTGCGATTAAAGAAAATAGATATCAAAAGTTTGAGAAAGAGTTTGCGAAAAGTTTTGGAAAGAAGAAAGAACAACCAAAAGCAAAGAAGCAGAAGAATGTGAGTTTGGTGTAAACAAGAAAGAAACTTATATAAACCTCAAACAACTAATAACATAAATGGAAGAGACAATAACAATCCCAAAAGAAGAGTATATTGAATTGAAAAAGAAAGCAGAAACAGTAGATGATTTGCTTATGAAACTCATTAGAGGATTAGAAGACATAAAAGCAGGAAGAGTAAAACCCTGGAAACCTATACATTAAATTTCTTCTTGACTTCTTCTTTATAATAAGGTAAAAGATGTTTAATTTTGTTAATGACTTCTTGTTGATCTTTTTTTGTGCTTAAAGCAATAACAAAGACGAGAACATAGTCATCATAAACAAGATAATACACACGATAGTTATGAACCTTTTTCTCACGAAAGAAAGTGAACCCAAGAGGTTTCCCCACATAAGGATTTTGCTCTAATTGAGAAATCTCTTTGCTTATTTGAATCTGTAAAGAATGATCTAACTTCTGAAAGTCATGGTCAAATTCGTCAGTTATCATAATTTTGTAAGACATGAGACAAAATGATGTGAAGAAATATATAAATACTAGTTTTCTCGAAAAAACTAGAATTTATATAGAAGCAAAAAAATATGTGAATTTGATATGATATGAAGAATGATGAGAAAACGCAGTTAAAGATAAAATATAGGCCTATGAAGAAAGGCGAAGAAAAAGTCATCACACAATATATCAAAGGTTTATTCCATGAAGATCCAACACCACAAGGAATGTCTGATGAAAAGATAAAAAGGACAATAAGAACACTTTTGAAATATAAAGAAAAAGGAACAATAATGGTATTTGAAAGTGGAAAAGAAATTATAGG
This sequence comes from Candidatus Woesearchaeota archaeon, assembly GCA_016214075.1. NCBI lineage: Archaea > Nanobdellati > Candidatus Woesearchaeota > Candidatus Woesearchaeota archaeon. The sequence goes on along the minus strand of JACRPI010000020.1, from coordinate 28,682 downwards.
ATATTCTATATTGATTAATTTCTGGAGTAATGAATATGGCGGAAATATTGTGTATATTGATGAACTTTTTGTCAAGAAAGAGTGGAGAGGAAAAGGAGTTGCAACAAATTTTATTCAATATCTTGTGAAAAAGAAAGTAAACAAGGCGGTTTCTTTGTTTCTCGAAGTGACTCCGCAAAATAAAGCTGCTGAAGAGTTGTATAAACGACGCGGATTTAGCATTCATAAAAACAAAAGAATGGAGAAAAAGATTTAGGAAAATAGAAACACTATTATATCAAAACAATTCTAATGTAATCATGTACAAGTTCAGCTTCAAAATAAGACACAAAAACTGCTCAGAAACAGGACTAAGCATCAAGTTCCCAGAGCATCATATTACTGTTCTTGATATTCAGGCAAAAGACTCAAAAAAAAAGCAGTATTTGTACTACATTAAAGGAAATCAAAAAGAGTTTGACAAAATAATAAGTTATTTACAAAAATCAAAAACATATAAATGTACAAAAGAAGTGGAGCGATCAAGAGACACACTTGTTTTATTAGTCATTCTTTATCAGACAGGCTATATCCAGAACACAATTCAGAAATATAACGGATTTTTCATTGATCTTCACACAGTCTCTGAAGGCTACGAATACTGGCATGTAGGAGTTGTAGAAAGAAAAACAATTGAAAAGATAAGAAAAGAGCTCAAAAAAGCAGGAAATTTAAAGACACTGTATATTGGCAAAGTAGATTTTACTCAGCATCTTCTTTCCCCCCAACAAAAAAATATATTTCACTACGCATATGAGCAGGGATATTATGAATTGCCAAGAAAAACAACCATCGCAAAGATTGCGAAAGCACTTCAACTTACATCGGCAACAGCTGGAGAACATCTTCTCAAAGCGGAAAATAAATTGATTCATGCAATGGCGAAAAAAGCATGATCAATGTTTCTTCAATACCAGACATATCAGGGTAAAGACTTATATAAAAGTGAAACATTCTTTCTAATAGTGATAACAATGACACAACACGATGACAGAAATGTAGCGAGAGAATTTGAGAATTTAGAGAAGAAAATAGGAAGAGAAGAGATTACAAAAGTAGCAACAATTATTGGAGAAGGGTATCCTAACACAATAAGAAGTCACATTGATGTTCTTCTAAAATTATACTCCCCTCTTTTAGAGCAACAAACATTTGAAGTTGCGTATGGAGGAGCAGTTGCACTCCAAAAAAGTTCTTTTAGTGGGAACCAACAAGTAAAAACAGATGTATCAGAAGAACATAGAAAAGCATACTGTGTAACAGTAGAACAAAAACTCAGAGAATATGCAAGCCTCATAGCACGAAACAAAGCAGCAAACAAATCATATCAGATTCCTGAATTCACAAACGAGAAAGCAGCAGAGATTGCGCAGGAAGCGTTTGAAGAATCATTTAGGAAGACGAAAGCATCGTATAGAAAGTAAAAGAATTAATTTTGCTATAATAAAAGTTATAAAAGAAGAAAATTCTCCATAACAAAATGAAAGAAATTCAACACATCTTTGTTCGTGATTTTAACCAATGGTCTAATCAATTAGTGAAAGAAACATTTGCAAAAGAGATTCCTGCGCTTTGGGGAAAAGGATTAAATGACCAAATGGTTTATTTTGATGGCAAATCATATACATGGTATCGATATAAAGATGAAAATGCTGAACTCAAAGAGTTCATGACACATAAAAATCCAGAGAGTGACATATTTAGCGAAGAGCTTCATATAACATTTAGAAAAAATGTAGATGCATTTAGAGAAGCATTACAAGTGGATCCAAATTCTGTTAAAAATGTTTATTCGCATATTCAAAAATTAAAAGCTCTTTTCAAAAAAATGTATGTCTTATATCCCATTGGTGTTTTTATTCCAGGAGCGTGGCGTGAAGATTTTGTAAAGATAAATGGAAAAGAAGCAGAAGCGATACTTCCACGACTAATGAAAAGCAGAATTCACAGTGAAGGATGCATAAAAAAAAATGATAATTTCATGCGCGAATTGCTTGGTCCACTTTTAGAGAAAAGCAAGATTCCAAAAGAATACGTAAAGATTTTGAGTGTGGAAGAGATAGACGCGCTTACACAAGGAACCGCGCCAAAGAAAAGTGATCTAGACAAACGCTTCAAAGGATTTTTTTATATGAATGGAACAATAAACCCTACTGAAAATCTGAAGAAATTCCTTGCGGAGCACAAATTATTTCTCGCTGAAGAAAAACAAGAAGAGAGCGTAAAAGGAATGACCGCATGCAGAGGCGTAGCAAGAGGGAAAGTAGGAGTTATCTTTAATTCAGAGCAAGTGAAAGATTTTAACGCGGATATTCTTATCACACCAATGACCGCGCCTGATTTCTTGCCCGCAATAGAGCGAGCAAAAGCAATAGTGACGGATGAAGGAGGATTAACAAGTCACATTGCGATTGTTGCCCGAGAGCTTGATAAGCCATGTATCATGAGTACAAGAAGAGCAACAAAAGTATTTAAAGATGGAGATATCGTTGAAGTGGATGCTGATAAAGGAATCGTAAGAAAAATATAATAAAACAAAACTCCAACACTAACATATAACATGCTTCAATAAAGCCATTGCGGAATAAACGCGAAACTCCGCTTGATCAAAAATAATAGATTGTGGAGAATAAATGACATTTTTTGCTATTTCTCGATCATGGTGCGCAGGGAGGCAATGCAGAATAACAAGATTCTTTTTTGCATTCTTGAGAAATGATTTGTCGACTTGATATTTTCCGATCTGCCGCTTCAGAAAATCTTTTTTATTTTCCCACCACTCATCAACATACAAGACAGCAGCGGTTTTCATAGTTGTATGAATATCTTTTGTAAGAGTTAATTTTCCGCCATATTTAGAAAGCATTTTTACTGTTTTATGAAAACCAAGATTTTTGCCGACAAATTCTCCAGAAGGAGTAATGAGGGTAATGTGTTGGCCAAGTAAAAGAACCGCATACACAAAAGATTCTATAACTCCGCTTCCTTCAGAAGGACAAACAGCGACGAAATGAAGTTTCCAAGTGCCTTTTTTCCACAGGATCACAGATAAATCAGCTAATGCCTGACTTGGATGCCCGGTCTGGCAAAAACCATTGATAATGGGGGGATACTGTTTTCGTTTTAGAACTTCAAGCATGTTTTGCGAATAATCGCGCACAACATACGCGTCAACCATTCGGTCAATGCTCTCAATGATATCTTCATACGTTTCTCGGGGAGTACCATCCTTTTCATGCAAAACAGAATCAGTGTCAATAAAATACGTCGTTCCTCCAAGAAGATGCATTGCTGATTCAAAAGACAAGCGTGTTCTCAAAGAACTGCTGTCAAATAATAAACACACACGTTTGCCTTGTAACACCTTTTTATGCCGATGAATATTTTGTTTGTACGCGATTGCCTCTTTTATGAGCAGCATAAATTCTTTTTGAGAGAAATCAGTAATTTCAAGAATGTTTCCATGAGGCATAATCAATCAAAGAAGAGAGAATAATTTAAACCTTTCTATTTTATGTTTAGCTTTAACTCATCCAACTGTTTCTGATCAATAACGTTTGGAGAACCATCCATTGGACATTGCGCTTGTTTATTTTTTGGAAACGCGATCACTTCGCGAATATCAGTCAGTTTCAACAACATCGCGACCATTCTATCCAATCCAATTCCAATCCCACCATGCGGAGGAGCGCCATATTTGAATGCTTCTAACAAAAAGCCAAACCGTTGCTGCGCTCTCTCTTTTGGATACCCAACAACACGCATAACTCGTTCCTGAATTTCCGGTCTGTTAATACGCAAACTGCCAGAAGCCATTTCCATGCCATTCAAAACTAAATCATACTGGTGGCAATACACTTTTCCAGGATCTGATTCAAGAATATCAAGATGCTCTTGTTTAGGCATGCAAAACATGTGATGCGCAGGTTCCCACATCTTTTCATCATCGTTCCAATCAAAAAGAGGGAAATCCACTATCCAGCAAAAAGCGTAGGTATTTGTATCAATAAGACCAAGCTGACTGCCAAGAGTATTGCGAACCTTACTTAAAACATCATTCACTATTTTAGGTTTATCTGCGCAGAAAAACAATAAGTCTCCTGGTTTTACCGCTAATTTTTCCATCAATAAGTCCTGAATTTGTTTGCTCAAAAATTTCGCGATGCCAGAATCAAATCCAGTAGGAGTAACCTTTACATATGCGAGTCCTTTCGCGCCGTTGTCAGTCGCGAGTTTAATATACGCGTCAATGTCTTTTCTGGAAAATTTTTCTCCACACTGTTCTGCGTTGATTGCTTTAACAATGCCACCAGATTCAATGATTGTTTTAAAAACGCCAAAATCAGAATGCTTGACAATGTCTGTCACTGTCTTTAATTCTAAACCAAAGCGAATGTCTGGTTTGTCGATCCCATAACGTTCCATCGCGTCAACATGAGAAATACGAGGGAAGGGAGTGTGAAGATCAATATGTGCTGCTTTTTTAAAAGAAAATTTCAACATCCCTTCTGCAAGCGCGTGAATATCTTTTTCTTCAACAAAACTCATTTCAATATCAATTTGCGTGTGTTCTGGCTGCCGATCCGCGCGTAAATCTTCATCACGCAAGCAGCGCGCGAGTTGGAAATATTTATCCATGCCAGAAACCATTAAAATTTGTTTATACAACTGGGGACTTTGCGGGAGCGCGTAAAATTGTCCTGGATGCACTCTGCTGGGGACAACATAATCTCGTGCGCCTTCTGGCGTGGATTTCATAAGAAGAGGCGTTTCAATCTCCACAAAATGCTGCGAAGTCATGTATTCGCGAACAGCTTGGGTAAATTTATGGCGCATGATTAAATTATTTTGCATGGTCGGTCTGCGCAAATCTAAGTAGCGATATTTTAATCGCATTTCTTCTGACGCGGGATTTTTATCATCAAGTTCCATGGGAAGAATGTCTGATTGCGCGAGAACAGTGAGCGTGTCTGCAAGAACCTCTACTTCGCCAGTAGAAAGGTTTGGATTGACTAATCCATCGCCGCGATACCTAACTTTACCAGAAATCTGAACCACATCTTCTCTGCGTAATTGTAATGCGTGTTCGCATATTTGTTTATTATGCTTTTCATCAAAGACAACTTGGGTAATGCCATATCTATCGCGAAGCCAGAGAAAGCTGATGCCGCCGTGTGTTCGCACAGTTTCCATCCAACCACAAAGCTGAACGTGGTTGCCTTTTTCTGTAAGGCGTAATTCACCGCACGTGTGTGTTCGTAACATAGCAAAAGGAAATGAAGAACAGATTTATAAAAGTAATGGAACAGATCACAAAGTTTTTGCGCCGCGAGAAGCGCCATCACTGCCATAGAGTATACCTAATCGAACAACGTATCTTTTGTATCCAACACGAGCAGCGGGACAAAGAGTGCCAACGCGCGGAATGTAAACCTGCACTCGCCGTGAATCATTTTTATCGCGTAAATTTTTTGGTAAAGAAGCGCATGAGCGCCCAGTAACCGCGAGAGCAAAAGAATCAGAGAAATGAGAGAGATCGACATATTGCGCGACAGGAAGAGAAGTAATATCAAAGTCTTGTTTGCGAGAATAGGTAAATTTCTGCGTGTTGTATTGACGTTTCTTTGGATCCCAGACAAGACCTTCAGGATCAAAATAAAGAGTTAATGTACGTGAAGGATGCCAGAGGAAGTGTTTTTTTTCTTCAACACCTATCGCTATGTTCAACCATTCAGCAGGAGAGGTAAGCATCTGAGCGCAAAAGAGATGTTGATGAGGAGCCAATTTCATTTCTAAGCCATCGATAATAAATTGAAATGCTTCGACAGGATAAAGGTGTCGAGTAAATCCAGCTTGCCGCAATCGTGCAAGGCTTTGATCATAAGGAAGAAGTTTTGTCTCTCCATTCTCTTGATATGTTCGATCTTCTAATGAAAGATTATTGTACGTAATTGCGCTCATTGTGTCTCACTATTTCCTTGTTTCTTTGCGCATGGAACATATCCAACAGGCAAAGAAGTTTTCTGAGTAATTGGAACAAGAAATCCTTCGCCATCAACAGTTGCTGCATAGGAAAAAGCGGTCATATTCTTGTTTCTGTCTATCGCGACAAACGTAACATCTTCAGCAGTGCCATATCGCAAAGGAGGAGAAGTAAAAACAGCAGTGGTAAAATACTCTTCTGTTTTTGTGATGGCAAGATTATATTCCTCCTCATTTTTTGTAAAAACAAGGCACGCGCGCATCGCTGGAGCGAAATCATCAGTCACTGTCCAATACCACTCCCTTTCTCGCGCTGTTTCTAAGGCAAGAGAAGATGGCGCGGCAGAAGTTTCCAATGGAATTGGTTTGTCAGAAATATAGCCAAACGATTCTTCATCAATAATCGCGTCAACTGTATAATATGTTTTTTTTGCGAGCAACCCTTTTCCATCTTGCATAAAATAAATTTCTAAAGTATCCTTTCTGCTTGCAGTGCCAGGAGGAAGATAAAAGCAAAGCGGCTGTTGTCCAGAAGAAGTATCAAGCACGTATTTGTTTGCCTCTTCGTAGGAAGAACCGAGAGCAATCGAAACATCTCCAAGAAGATCTTTATCCGCTTCTGAATGCATGAACGCGTTCACTGCCTTTGGATCAATGAGAGGAGTTGGTTTTTTTGTTTTAGGGTCAGTAGTGTTTGGCATAAAACAAAGTTCATACGTTTGCCAGTGGCCAGTCGCGCCAATGCTTGCCACTTGACGATCCTGCAATGTTTTGATAGCGATGCTTTCTGGATCAGCAGGATTCATTTTTTCCATGTCATAAACATCGGCAATAGCCATACCGCTTGTACGAACAAGCATTTTTGGTTCCAGCCAATTTCCATTTTCAACAAATGGTTTTGGTTTTGCTGCGTGCGCAGTATAAAGGAGTGCAAGAATGCTGATCATTTGTTTTTCCCCCGTTTCTTTTTCTTAGTTTCTTCTGTTTGTTTTTCCCAAGTTTCGCATGCAGGCAAGTCAGAAGGAACTTCGACATGTTTAAGTGTGGTTTTGCCTGGAGAATAAACAAAAGCAGAAACTATCGATTCAAGATTGTCATCAGCGTATGACAGAACAAGAAGAGCGGGTTTAGAATCTGAATGTAATGGTCTAAAATAAGCAGCACTAGGAGAAAGATGCTGCTGGGAAATAGGTCTATCAAAAGGAGGACGCCCTTGTGCTGGAGAGAGATAATAGCCATCGCCAACTGTTTGTTCTGTCATAAAATATTCACACACAGTAAGGTCTGAAGGAGGAAGAGCGTGAGGCACGGTAATTTCCCATACTGGAAAATATTCTTCAAACGCCTGTTTGTTTGTTCTTGTAACAGTGTATGGAAGTTGTTTTTTTGTGGAAAATTCTCTGCCTATATCCTTTTGCGAAGAGGTAATAATGCGAGATACTTCTCCATCAATAGTGACAGAGCCAGTATAATATCTCATGCGCTCAGAATCATAATAAATAAGAATGTCAGTACGCGTTTTAACATCAGATATAGGATAATAATGATCCCTTTGCGAAACAAGATAAATATCAAAAGCACCATCATCATTCTCAGTACCCCTTGGAAGAAGATAACACAAAAGATCAGATTCTGAAGAAGGAAACGTATCAAGTCGAACAAGCTCAGAACCAAAAGTAATAACATTAAATGGAGAATCCAGAAAGGCGGCATCATAATAAAAAGGATCATTAGAAGCACGACGATAACAAATCTTATAAGCAGTGGTGTCATTTTGAAGCTCTGCTTTTCGCTCAAGAACAGCAATACCACGTTCCGCGCGGTATTCCGCGATCATAACTTCTCCTTCATGAAGAATAATTTTTTCAGGCTCTAGCCATTCACCTGCGTACGCGGGTGCCAATAATGATGCTGTTAAAGGCGATATCATTTGCTCCCCCGCCGATTCATTTTCTCAAATCCCTTTTCACGAAAAGCTTCTTCCGGTGTTTGAGAAGTCATTTTGGTAGGATCACCAAGAATGATGCCATCAGAAACATGATACAGCAAAGAAGAATTGTCATTTCTATCCTTCGCGTAAACGCCAGTAACAGAAAGAGTTGAATTATCTGGAAGAAGAAAAACAGCGCCAACAGTGTTTTCGACATAAGGTTCAAGTTCAACAGAGTAATATTTCATCATTGGATGATCATACACAAGAGCGAACGCGGTCATGCCCAACGCGTTGTCATCCTCAAAAGAGACAAGAGTACCATCCATCATAATTTCAGGACGCTGCGGCGCGACAACGCTTTCTAAAACAAAAGGGTGTTCTGAAAGATACCCATCCAGAACATGCACTTTTTTTTGTTGCAGAGGCACTCCATTTGCGTACGTTCCCGCAAGAGTAAGCGTTGTTGTTGTTTCAAGAACAGGAAGAGCGTAGCAGACAGAATCACGAGATTGTGAAAGAGCAGTAAGAGGTTCCGCAAAGCCAGAATCATCAAGAACATACGCTTCAATTCCTTCTGAATTTTTTGTGTTATAACAAAGAGATTGCGCGGGTTCAAAGTCCATGGAAACAGAAACCTCAGTACCAAGAGCGTATGTTTTTATCTGGGTGATATGCTCAACAAACGCGGCAGGTTTTTCTGGTTTTGTTATTTCCCAGCTGTCTGCGTGCTGGATCGCGGGCGTAATAAAGCCAACTGCTCCTATTGAAAGTATTCTTGTTTTCATTTGTTTTCACCCTTATTTATTTAACTATTTCAACAAGTTTCTTGCCTGTTGGATCCACTGTGACTGATTTATTATTATTTCTATCTAATGCGTAATAACCAATAATTTGAGAGGTAATGTCAGAAGGAATAGAAAAAAGTGCACCTTGTGCGGTACCGCGTGTGATATCTAATGGAATATATTCAATAGTTTCATTGCCTGGATGTTTGACAAGAGCAAAAGCTTGCATGCCAATGGCATTGTCATCGGTAACTTCTAAACCAGATGGTGTAAGCGTAACTTTTGGCGCTTGTGTGCTATCCATAACAAACGGAGTAGAAGATTCAATACCATCAAGCCGATAAATTTCTCGATCTAAGCTAATAGGATAAATAGTTCCAGCCTCTGAAATAGCAAATTTTACAGGAGGAATAATAGATCCTGAAGAATCCTGACCATGAACCACAAAAGTTGGGGGGTCAAAGCGCAGGACATCTGCTGGAAGAGGAAAGCAATCACAATGTTCATAATTCCTATCTTCATAACGAATAAGAGGAAGAGTTGTAGAACCATGAACAATGGAGACGCTGGCAATTGAAGGATACGGACCATCATAGCAAATATCACCAGGAGAAACTGAAACAAAATCAAATTGTTCTGTTTTCTTGTTGTATGCAGGAAGAGAACCAGTTGATGTCTGATAGATCCCCCATAACCCTCGATAGTACTGCGAAGGGCACTGTTCAGCGGATGAAGAAAGTGTTATAGGAGCAGAAACATAATCCAATGAATCATCAACAACAGGCGTTGTTGTGTTAGCGACCTGCTCTCCTACCTTCTTTTTTTGTTGCGTATTTTCAGAAATAAATGTCTGTATTTCACCTAACTCTTGTTCTGAGAGCGCGGTAATAATCTCTTGATGAGGTATCCAATGGTTAGAAAGAAGCCCAATCAGTGCAGGACATGCGAGAGAAGTTGTATAGCCATCCCTTCCTATTGCTTCGCAAAATATATAAGTGTCCATGATATAACAATCAAGTGTAGCATCCCATGCATATCTATAATAGTCTTTATCATCAAAACGAATTTCCTTTTGTGTCATGTTTCCAACTCGACTATCAACCTCGCTAATTTTAGGTAAACCATTGATATCACTAAAAGTGGAGATTGCCTCTTTCACAGATTTACAAAACAATGTATTTGATCCCACCTGTGGTGCGGTAAGATAAACCATTTTTTCATCTTTATACATACACTCCGGCGCTGCTTGACGATTTCCTGTGCAGATGATTTCCTGTCCTGTTTTTATCCCCAAATACTGACTTTCTGACCCATCATTAGTATTTTGTGTTGGTGTAACAGCGTCAGAACAAGTATTTTTTGCGTCGGAGGGAATATAGGCAGCACGAATGCCATGAATGCCATCTTCAGAAACCACATGGCTTCCGATAATCAGATGATGATAGCAGACTGCGGTTTCCAATTCAGCATCAAGAACAGCGATAAAATCCAATGATTGCTTCCTCCATAATTTTTTTTGTTGAAGAGCGGCAGCATTTGCTTCTTCCACAAATGGCGCGATGCGTCGTGTCGCGTCATCGCATGCCACGCTTTCTCCTTGTTCGCATGCTTGTTGATACGCAGGAACAATCTTTTTTTCAAGTGTTGCGCACGAGGTAAGTTCAAAAAGAGGAATCATCATGTTTTCACCGTTTACCTGAACTATTACAAATATAATATTTATTTGGACGTATAGCGCGAGAAGAAGCAGAGGATTCAGATGAATGGATACCACAAGATACCGCATAGTCACTATGCAAAGTAACAGGCCAAAGATGTCCGTCATCGGGAGGAATAACAATTCTAAAATTGTCGAATGCAAAGGTATCTCTTATATCAGAGAATAATTCTTCATTTGGACGAGAAGGATAACGACCAGACAAATAAAATGCTAATTCAGGAAGCTCAAAAGAGCGGTATTCTCTCTTATGATGTGGAATACCAAACACATCCTTACTCTCAGGAAGGTCAAATGTTCGAGAATGAAGATAATGTATACTAGATTCGTCTACTCTTCTTGGAGAAACATAGACTGTAAGAGTGTTAGCGCGTGGAGCAACCTGAAATGCAATGTCAGTCCATTCCGTAATATGGTGGTCGAAGATGTCATTCCACAATTCCGGAATAGTTGCTTGTCTTGCATCAAAATATAGACGAGGTAACCCTCTTTCTAAATAATGGTATAATTGAGCGATTTCCCAAGGATATGGGGCGCGCCATCCTTCTCCTAATGCACGCATTCGCGCAAGATGCTGATCAAAAGATATAGATTGCCTTGGAGGAGAAAACGGAAATCTCTGCCGATAGGACTCTATATTTAATATACGTTCAATAGTCAATGGCGTTTGGTTTTCTACAATTTCCCAATCCATCCCCAGACAAGTTCTTGTCTCAACGATACTATTATATCTATTGCTAAAACTAGTATTCCCATACTTCTTACTTCCATGAGGAACCATTTTTCCTTTTACCTTTCCTCGCAGAATTTTTCTGCGGTTTTTTTATTCAGTGCTTCGCCGCTGAATTCTTTTCCAAGAGATTGTGATGAAAATGTCTGGACAGATGCTGATCCGTTCTCATACGCTGTCCATGTTGTTCCATTATGGCAAGCAGCATGTTTTAGCTGATACTCTCCTTTCGTAAAAGAAGCGTACTGTCCATTATCCATTGTTTCAACCGCAAATGGCTGATGTTGCCATTGGTTCCAAACAAAAGAAGCAACACCCCAAAGTGCGGGAGCATTATCTTTTTCCATAACGCATTCTAATTTGTATCCTAAAAGGTCACGTTGAAATACTGCGAAAGAAGCATTGTCCGCAGCAATACTTTCAGGGCAAATAATCCGATACGGATTTTGTTGCGCGGCGGTGTGCTCAGTCATCATCTTTGTGGACATTGGATAGCTGACACCAAAACTAGCGGTCGCTGGAATATGATCCAATTGTTGATCACCAAGAGTGATCTTCACCATACTTTTTCCTGACGCGGTGAGCTCGCTCATAAAAAGAATGACAAGAATATTTAACTGCTCTCGGATGACATCAGTTTGCTGTTCTGTATAACCGACAAGCGTCACAGCGGTGCTGAAATATTTTGTCTTTGCGTCAAACGCATAAGTATAAAAAATATTTTCTTGCGCGAAAGGAGTGAGAATGGATTCAATATTTTCAACGCCAGGAAATGTTGGTTTGTCTCGATACGGAATGTCCGCGGATTGCCCGGCAAATACAAGCACTTGAGAAGTTAAGAAATATCCTGGCTGATCTTCCTGAACAACAGGTATTTTTCGCTGCGCAACTTGTTGTGTCTCCTGCTGTTCATTATTTTCGCGAACAAGAGTACGCATTTTTTGAAGCTCTGTTTCTGAAAGCGCGGTAACAATTTCTTTGTGAGGAATCCAGTCATCAGAAAATAATCCAAGCAAAGCGGGACAGTCGAGAGAGTTTGTAGAGAGCGTGTGTCTATAGTGTTCTGTTTTGGCTTCTGCTGCGCAAAACATTTCTCCTGTAGTCAGAGCATCGCAAAGAAGAGTATAATGCCAGGAAGAAGAAGCAAAACGCAATTCTGTGGTTGTTATTTTTCCTGTTTTATTCTGCCAGTGATAAGTGTATTCAATATCCGCGAAAGAAAAGACAAAATCTTCTTCAATTGAAGAACAGAAAGAAGGGGAAGAGGTGAAATTACTTCGATCAAGAAAAAAAGAAACATCTTTATCTTTATACTGACAATCTGGAATCGCCTGCCGTTCTCCAGTGCATTGAATTTTTCTTCCTGTTTTCGCGCCAATGAAGGAACTTTTTGTGCCATTGTCGTTGTAATCTATTGGTTTAACATTATCTGAGCAAAGAGCTTCGACATTCTGAGGAAAATGCGCATTACTTATTCCTCCTGTAGAATAATCAGCAGTGTTCGTATAATAATCCCGAGTATTGGTAACAGCTCGAGAACCAATCATTGAATCATGATAGCAGGAAGCGGTTTCCAATTCAGCGTGAAGAACAGCAATAAAATCCAATGTTTGCTTCTGCCATAACTTTTTTTGCTGAAGAGCGGCGTTATCAGCTTCGTCAACATATTTTGCGACACGAATGGTCGCGTCATCGCACGCCACACTTTCTTCTTGTTCACATGCGTGTTGGTACGCGGGAACAATTCTTTTTTCAAGAGTAGCGCACGAGGTAAGTCCAAGAAGAGCGGTGATCATTTGTTTCACCTATTAGTCTTCGATGCCTGCCCCACTTTTTCACAAGCTTGAGCCTTTCTCTCTGGAGAAGGGGTATAAATAGCAGAACTGTTCTTATCTCTATCAAGAGCATAAAATCCAGTCATAGTGCAGACAATATCATTTGTGACACGGAATGAAACGATCTCATTATTATCATAAGGCAAGGAAGAAAGATGAATAAGCTGTTGCTCACCTGAAGCAGAAACAAGGGCATATCCTTCTATTCCTATAACATTGTCATCCTGAAATTGCAGAGTGTTATCAAGCCAAAAACCCAAACTGCGAGGAGCTTTTTCGGTATCTAACAAAAAGGGACTTTTAGAAATATATCCATCAAGTGTGTAATAAGTTTCCGAAAAGCCGGTGTCAAAACCATGAACGTCCCGCTCAGCACGAGCAAACCGCTCATCATAAATAATAAAAGAAGGCTGTTCAAGAAAATAGGCAGGAATATCGTATGCAGGCACACCAGTATTACAATTATTATAAGAAGAGATCGGTAACACGACAGGATCATGTTTATCATCTTTGACATAGAGGATTGGTAGGCGCCAAACAGCTATTAGAGAGCCTCCATGAGTTACTTTTACCGCATCTTGAACAAAAGGACGCTGATAGTAATCAACAAAACAGAATGGTGTCATATCTAAAAGAGGATCGTTGTAGCCAAATTCTCGAAAATACTCAAGAGCTTTTGCATCTACTTCAGTAGAACTTGGAATAATAGCAACATCTTCAGAACTGTGTTTGACTTGCTCAACATAATCATGCATCTCTTTATGAGCAGTACAGCCAACACCAGTTGCGCACAACAGTCCGACTAAGCTTAAAGTGTTTGTTTTCATTTTTATTCACCTATCACTATAACTTTTCAATTCACGAACACCACGAGATGCGAATTTCTCATCAAGACCAATGCAATAGCCATCTTTATGACCGGCAGGAAAAATAAGAGAGCGCTCCTGGAGAGAAAGAGGAGCAAATCCATTTTTTTCATCGAGATCTTTATAGTCTGGAGTTGGAAACTGAATATAATCTCGCCCTCCTGGCAACGGACAGGGAAGCTGTTCCGGAAAACAATTATACAAAAACATGCTAAACAGCGGAGTTGCGTCAAAAACAGGAAAATATGAAAACCCTAAACAACTCCCCCGAGAGCCCCCTCTGCGACCATCAGACGTAAAACAATCTTCGACATGAAAACGCATCGATTTGCGATAGGTAATTTGAGATTGAGCGTCTAAAAAAGAAGAATAATGAAGAATAAGAACATCTTTTGGTTTAGAAAGACCAATATCGTACCATTCTCCCATATCATGAGAAAACATATCATGCCATAAGCGCATTTGTTGAGGATTAAGTCTGTTTCGTACTCCATCAATGTATAATCTGTTGACTTCCCAAAGATAAGGTCCACGCCATGATTCACTGCCTGGCAATTTATGTATGGCTGATAATTGAGCAAGTCGTTCATGATGTTCTCTAAAAGTCATTTCCCTTTTTTCTGGGAGTTCGCTTTTATGTTCAAAAGAAACCGCAAAACGTTCCCAAAAAGTCAATTCCCTCTCTCTTGAAGCAAGCAATTCCCACTCAAGACCACCATAAACAACTGTCTCAAACATGTCTATTCACCTACCACTATAACTTTTCAGTTCACGAACACCGCGAGAGGCGAATCTCTCATCAACAGCAATGCAATAGCCATCTTTGCGACCGGCAGGACAGATAGACTTTCTTACGTAGGGAATAATAATTTGTTCTTGACGTATCGCAGAAGGAAGCTGTTCCGGAAGACGATCATACAAAAGCTTGGTAAATAAAGGAGTTGCTTTAGAAATAGGATGAGAATACGATGAATCATGAGACGGAAAACAATCCTCAAGATGAAGAGGCATTGAAGCGCGATACCTAACTGGAGATAGATCGTCTAAATGAGAAGAATAATGAAGAGTAAGAACATCTCGTTCTCGAGAAATACCCAGATCATACCATTCTCCCACGCCATGAGAAAACATATCATGCCATAAGCGCATTTGTTGAGGATTGAGTCTTTTTCTGAGTCCATCAATATGTAATCTGTTTACTTCCCAAATATAAGGCGCGCGCCAGTTCAGATTACCAGGCAATTTATTTATGGCTGGTAATTCAGCAAGTCGTCGATGATGTCTTTCAACAGTCATTTCCCTTTTTTCTGGAAGTTTTGAATCATCGCTAAAAAAAACAGCAATTCTTTCCGAACGAGTAAGTTCTCGCTCTCGCTGAGCAAACAATTCCCATTCTAATCCACCATAAACAACTGTTTCAACCATTTTTATTCACCATTATTCATTTCTTTGATTTTCCTTCTTCGATGAATCTGAGAAAGCGAAAAACATTCCCGACATAGAGATATAAGTTAAAGAGTGATTTCCATTTCTGTCAACAGCATAGTACCTTGAAACACTGCCAACAGGAGAATGAGAAAGCGTGCGGATAACATCGTCTGTTGGGATGAGAAAAGTCGCGGTCGTAGTATTTTCAGTGATTTTTGTCAATTCAACGTGATGAGAGGTGTCTGTTCCAGGTTCATAGATAACACCATACGCTTTCATTCGTAAAGCATTATCATCAGTAAATGAAACAGTATCTCGAGTAATGGCAAGCGCGGAAGGTGCGATTGTGCTTGCCACAATAAACAGTTCTTCAGAGAGCTCTCCATCATAAACATAAGCTGTATTTGTATGCGAAGGTGAAGGCGCGACAGTGCTTTCCAGAGTAAACGGTTCTTCATAGAGCTGTCCACGATAAACATAAAATCTCTTTTTATGCAAAGGTAAAGTATTCCCGTAGGTTCCAGTAAGAGTAATGGTTGCTGTCTCTTCCCGAGGAAAAGCATAACAAACGTTTGTTGAGGAGAGAGAAATGGCTTCAAGAGCAACAGGAGATCCTGTATCAAGAAGCGCGTACGCGGTGATGCCAAGAGGAGTTGTCGTTTCATAACAAAGAGATTGTTCTGCGTCTGAAATTTTCCATTCGTCAGCGTGCGCTGTTGATGGTAATAATAATCCAAGTAATCCCACTATCTTGTTTGTTTTCATTTTCAACTACCTCATACTCATCATTTCCTATGGAGAATTTTCGGCGCGACGTGCGACCATCCCGCGAGCACGCCAGTTGCTGCCGTATAAGGCGATATTAGCACTGACGCCGAACCTACCATCATAGGCGTCAAACCCCAACGCAAGCGTAGTATCTTGCATTGGTTCCTTATTTCTCTGCCACAAATACGCAGGTTTTCCAATAATGTATTGACCAACCGCTTCAATTTTCTGCGTGTCTGCTTCACCAAGAAGTGCTTCTGTTACAGAACCAAAATTTGAATCATTAATATAACCATTTGGACAAACAATTACCGCGCCAATCACTCTTTCTGTTGGATAGCTCGCATCATGAGTAACCTTATCATAACCCCTCGCACTATAGGTAACGCGAGTACTTGTCATCACACCATGTTTTATATCTGAAGCGAACATCTTCCTTACTTTTTCAACGAGTCTGCATTGCTTTGCATCAAGATGATCTTTATTTTCATACAATGAACGAGCAGCTGCAAAGTACAGCGGACCAGAAGGAAGTTCTTTTATTAAGTTTACCGAATCATCTAGTGTATGTGTCACGACCTTTTCTAACAATGCCTTGCGAACATCAACATCATGAGGAACTCCTAAATAAGAAACATTATGGAGAACATACGCGTCTTCACGCTCTTCAATAAAAACTAAAGCATCAATATTTTTTTGTTCCATTTTCACTACCCCCTACGTTTCCGTAGATGGTAGTTTTTAGAACTCATCTGTTCACGGTTGTTATCTCCAACCCGGCTCATTGTTCATGGTTGTTAACATTGAACTCGAAGAGATCAATGTTGCCACAAAGCTTTGCTTTGTAAGCATCTCCAACCCACATCCTACTAAAAGTATGACTAACACAAAGAAAGCAAAATCTCTTTATAAAGTTTACCCCTTTGGAGTGATAGAAGTATACCAAAAAAGAAGAAACACAGAAAATAAACCAATAATAAATAATAACATTTTTTTTGTTTTTTTCATATTTTTCACCTTCTCAACTAAACGTGCTCATCACGTCACTTTTTATTTTATGGACACTAACACCTTCACGAAAAGTAATTGCGTCCTGCACACTTCCTACAACAGAACCATAATGAATAGGGAGCGCTTTTTTTGGTCGAAACGAAAGCACTGCTTCAACAGCTTCAGATGCGGTCATCGTATATGTTCCACCCACTGCCATAAACGCGAGATCAATATCGTGAAGCAAATTCATCTCAGGAATTTTGTCTGTGTCCCCAGAATGATAAATGCGAAGTCCGCCAATCGTCACCACATATCCCACCCAATAATTATCTTTAGGATGAAAAGGCATACCGGGCGCGCGAAATTTATTGACATTATACGCGGGAATAGTTTCAATAGAAATTCCTTTGACAGTAATCTCCTGCCCTGGTTCAACAGGAATAACTTCTTTCACCAAAAACCCTTTGAATTTGCTTAAACAATCTGGAGGGCAAACAAGCGTTGTTGTTTCTTTCATGACTTTTTTGATATCATCAATGCTGCAATGATCGTAGTGATCATGCGTGCATAAAATAATATCTGCGTCAGAAAAGGTCTTGGGAATCTGAAAAGGATCAATGTAGATGATTTTTTCGCCGATTAGTTTAATTGACGCATGGCCAAACCATTTGTATTCAAGAGTGTTCACTGTCATTGTGCTGGATGTTTCCCCGCTTTGTTTCAATATCGTAGATAATGTCTTCTATCTTTTTAAGATTCCATTTGATCGCGTCATATTTTTTACGAAGATCACCATTACCCATATCAAGCGTGAGAAAGAAATCATGAACTCCTGCGACAAAGTCACGAACAATATGCACATCGCCATAATTTTTGCTGATCGTTTTCAAAACAGCGCGTCTTCCCAGTTCACCAGTCAAATCGCTTAACCCCATAAGATAGTCTTCTGGTTCAACGCCTAAACTATCCAAATCAAGAAGCGTGTTGGTGTTCACAAAGTGAAGAAATGTTTTCGCCTCAACATATTCTTGGATCGCGACAGTATACGCCCCAAGAACAGAAAGCGCTGCGTCAAGCACAGCGAGTTTTTTGACTTCTTTCAGCAACTTCTCCGCCGCAACAAGATGTTCTTCAGCTGCTTTAAGATCGTGCCGATGAATGCACGAAATCGCCATTTTGGAAAAACGAAGAATGTCTCTGGATGATTTAATAATGTGTTCGCGCCGCTTTGAATAGTCAGTAAGTTGCTTGCGGATTTTCTCAAAATTTTTCTTGGAGAACATAAGACAATTATCGAAAGGTTTATATATAAAGTTTTCCAAAAACAGACGGATATGGCAACAACATCTGCATTTAGGGAAGTTTTAGAATTCTTTGACAGACTCGGAGTCTATGATGTCATTCTTCCATTTATTCTAGTCTTCACCCTTGTTTTCGCGATCTTTGAACGAACAAAAGTATTGGGAACAGAAGAAGTCAATGGAAAATCCTATCCTAAGAAAAATCTCAACGCGATGAGCGCGTTTGTGATTGCGTTTCTGGTCATTGCGTCATCGCAAGCAGTATCTCTCATTAACAGCGCGCTTCCAAATATTGTGATCCTTCTTTTCCTCGGTGTTTTCTTCCTGTTATTAGTGGGTATTTTTTATTCGGAAAAAGAGGAAGTATTGCTCAGCAGCGGCTGGAAAATGATGTTTATGGTCATTATGTTTGTCGGTATCCTCGCAATTTTCCTGTACGCAATTCCGACAGAATCTGGACAATCATTCCTAACCTGGATCATGGAATTTTTAGTGGATAACTACAGTACAACAGCAGTAAGTTCAATTATCCTTATGGTTGTCGTCCTTGGGTTTATGTTTTACATTATCAGAGAACCAAGTAAAGGCGGGAAAGAAGAGCATGGCAAATCAGAATCGCATGGATCACATTAGTCAGCAGTAAGTATATAAACTAGTAAAGTACAATTATGCAATAAAGAAAGAGGATTTCCCAAAAAAGAGAAAAGAGGTGAATCCATTCTTAAAAAAGAATGGAAAAGATGGCTGCAAATAATTTTGTTGATTTATTCAGAACATTGGAGAGCTATGGATTAACAGACGCGTTGCTTCCGTTCTTGTTGATATTTACTATCCTTTTTGCGATGTTGCAAAAGACAAAGATTCTTGGCGCGGGCAAAAAGAACTTCAACGTTATGGTTGCGTTCATCATTGCCGCGTTAGTCGTCATCCCGCATATTACAGGAAGCTATCCAGGAAGATATGATCTTGTCGAAATCTTAAACAAAGCGCTTCCTGAAGTGTCTATTGTTGTTGTTGCAGTAGTTATGGCACTTCTTCTCCTTGGATTACTTGGCGGCGAAGCAAAATGGATGGGCGGTTCACTCACAGGAGGAATCGCGATTGCCGCGTTCGCGGGAATCATTTAC
The DNA here is from genome assembly GCA_016214075.1 of Candidatus Woesearchaeota archaeon. Lineage (NCBI taxonomy): Archaea > Nanobdellati > Candidatus Woesearchaeota > Candidatus Woesearchaeota archaeon. The sequence continues at coordinate 9,178 of JACRPI010000020.1, read as the reverse complement.
ATCTTTGGCGGCGCAGCAGGATGGTGGAACAATATTATGTTCAATTGGTTTGCGCAGGACACCATTACATTGGTCATTGTCATTTTAGTGTTCGCGATTGTGATTTGGTATGTCACGAAAGAAGACACGCCGGCGGATGCGGCTGCGAAAACAAAAGGCTTGCTTGACGAAGTAGGAAAACTCTTTGGAGGCGGTGGCGGCGGCCATCATTAAATTCCCATGGCTACCCCAACATTAAACATTAGTTTTTTACAATATTTTTCTCCTATTTTTATCTTTGTGTTAGTGTTTGTCATGATCTATGGAATTCTTCAGTTCACAAAATTCCTTGGAGAGAATAAAATTCTTCATGCGCTTATCGGTTTTTTTATTGCAGTGATATTCTTATTTTCCACAGAAGCAATAACTGTTGTGCAAGTGATTGCGCCATGGTTTACCGTCTTGTTTATTTTTGTCATTTTCATTCTGATGGCATACAAACTGTTTGGAGCGACAGATGATCAAATCAAAAATGTCATGGCAAATGCAAGCGCGTTGCAATATACAATTCTTGCGTTAGGAATAATAATCCTTTTGTTTGGCTTAGGCGCGGGGTTTGGACAGAAATTGCTTGGATACAGTGCAGATATTTCAGAGGTTCGTGATGCTGCAACAGAAGCAGGCGAAGGAAGTACTGCGACATCAAGTTATCAACAAAATCTCATCGCAACATTATTTAATCCAAAGATATTAGGAATGATTTTGATTCTGGTCATTGCAGCGTTTACTATTCGCGCGATGACGCCAAAGATGCGCGAAGACTGGCCCTATGAAGACAGTGGCGGCGGTCATGGTGGCGGACATCATTAGCTGATTTTAATGAAAATATTTATAAGAACAAATAAACTACTTCTCGTATGGTTAAGTGGAATGTAATAGCGGAACTCTGGAAAAAACGAGAAATTCCTTCTGCAGAGATTTTCAAGTATGAGTACATTGATGATTTCTTACGGCCTGAAGACATAGATCCGCTTATGGAAACAGGAGATCTTCTCCATCGCAAATTATATGAGCGGGGCATTGATGTTGCGCTACTTGCGGTAGGAAGTTCAACATTTTCAGAATATCATTGGGAAGTAAGAGAAAAATTAACAACAGTAGATCGCTTTTTGGGAAAAAGAGGAGAAAGAAGGTATGCTGATATTGATATACGAGTGGTCGTGGAGGGAACGTCTCCGGCGTTAGCGCAATTTAGCAAACATATAGATGATACAAAGAATGAACAAATAATTTATATGACAGTACGAGACGAGACAAGAAACGTTCTTTCTTCTCATGGATATACTGTTAACGATCATTGGACAGTTCAAAAACTGCATGATGATAGAATGAACAGAAAAAGAACGTTGTATGGGAGAGAATTGTACTCATTGACGACAATGCTTCGTTCAAACACTCTTCTTGATGTTATCATAAGAGAGCAACAATTTCCAGTGCAAAAGGAGTTAGAACGTGAACGCCGCTCGTACGGATCCTTAAATTTAACTGACATTGGTATTGTACATAGCCCATTCTCTGTTCTTTATCCATCCCACGCGATGTCTAATTAAAATGAAAAAAGAATAATAGAAACTACTTCTTCCGCATCCCACTTGTAATTCTACTTAACTCACTGACATTTTCAGTCAAAGAAGGCAAGACTTTCTGGAACACTTTATCCATTGCTTTAATTTCAGCGCCAACGTTGGTAAGATTGCGATCATACTCGCTGATTTTACCTAGAACGCCTTTGTGGAGCATATCAAAATTCTTGTTCATGTCATCAAGTTGCTGTTCCATTTTGGTGACGCGAGCTTCGACACGCTCTTTCCAATCAATGATTTTGTTAATGCTGCGCACAATTTCATTCCATTTTTCATCAATGATCGCTTCCGCGAGTTCTTCAATGCGTTGCGTTTCAAAACTTGGGCCATAACTCTGTCCACCTGGAGGAGCAAAATTTTGCTGTTGTGGATACTCCATAGGACCTTGCATCGGTTGCATCGGCATCCCCTGATCTTGAGGCATTCCTTCTGGAGCGCCCATGCCGCCATAGTCTTGCATCATGCCAGTATCTTGAAGCATAGGAACTTGATCACCATAACCCATCGGTTGTCCTTGTTGCATTTGCTGCATTGGTTGTTGCATAGATTGCATCGGCATTTGTTGCGTTGGTTGTTGAGCCATAGGATACCCTCCAGTTTCTTGAGCAGGAAATTCATTATGAGGAACAGCGCTTGCGGGAACTGCTTCAATGCCCCCTTTGATGTCTGCCTGATTTAACGCGTTAAAGATTGCGGGAAGTTCATACCCGTCCCGCTGTAAAATTTGAATCACTTGATTGTTGGATAATCCCTGCGTGCGCATGTCAAGGACTTTATCTGTAGGAACGCTTGATGGTCGAACAACTTGTTGTGGTCCTGCCATAGTTTCATTCTCCATCCTTTGCTTTCACTGATTTCGGAAGACCTTTCTTGCTCTCTACAATGGAGTTAATAAGCTTTTCCACTTCATTGCGCGTCACAAAGTTTAATGGTTCCCACAAATTAATGTATTTCTCAAGAACAATAACATCTTGTCGTTTCGCGGTATCAGAAAGTTCTGAGCCAATAAGATCGAACTTTTGCTTCATTTCATAGAGTTGTTTTTTGAGATCATCGTTGTCAGATTGAGCAGTGCGCAGTTGCGCCTGCATTTTTTTATTTTCCGCAAGCACATTATGTTCAAGAACTTGAATATTTTTCCGCTGATTTGCGTAGCGTTCTTCTAAGATACGAAGTCTTCTGCTCAGTTCGCGGAGTTGATCGGTGGTATCAGACGCAGGAAAAGGATTTGCTGTTGTGTCTGGCTTCGAAGCAAAGAAACCTGATTTCTTTTGTTCAGGAGCAGTATGTTTTCCATACTCCTCATATCCTTCCAGAATGCTTGCTTGTTCCATGAGAACAATAAAGCAAGGGAAGATAATAAAGGTTGCGGTTTGGGGGGGGAAAATATTTAAACTATAGCACTATAGTATAAGTATGACAACAACAATACAAGTAAACGAAGAAACAGTAAATGTATTAAAATTATTACGAGACCAATTCAAAGTTCCATCCTATGACGCGCTTCTGAAGATATTGATAACAAAAGCTGTAAAGCCAAAGAAATCAATGTGGGGAGCAGGTGGAAAATTAAGTATGAAAGAAATACTGAAGGATTTGAGGGATAAGAGTGACAGATATTAAATGTTTGGACTCTTCGGCATGGCTCGCGTATCATTTTGCAACATCATCTGAAATAAAAGAAATAATTGACAAAGAAGGACTCATCATTACTTCTTCCCTATGTCTTTTTGAAATAAAGAAAAGATTGCTGTTGTTAAATAAAGATTGGCAACAATTTCTAAAATTTGTGAAAGAAAGAAGTGGAATTATTGTTCCTGAAATAGAAATTAGCGAGAAAGCAGCGCAACTTGCAGTGGACAAAAAGCTTGGAGCAATGGATGCATTGATTTATGCAACAGCGCAAATCAAGAATGCTGAATTGATAACAGGAGATAATGATTTTAGAGGATTGGAAGGAGTAAGGATTATTGCTTGAGATATATTACATAACTCTGCCCAATCATACCTAAAAAAATAGAATTTCTTTTCAAATATCCTTTTTGCAATAGCTAATTTAGGAAGTTAAGAAAGATATTATAATATATTATCTTATAATAGAAAATTATATAAAGAAAAAAGCAAAAAAGAAGAAAGAAAGAGGCTTTATGAAGAAAATTATCAGTTTCACAGTAGAAGAAGATCTTGTTCAATGGCTGACAACGTATTCTCAATCCCAATCAAAGTATAGAAATAAATCACATCTAGTTGAAGTTGCGCTCCGTAAATTAAAACAAGAAGAAGAGATAGAAACAGGAAACAACACTCAATTAGCAACACAAAGTACACGCACAGGAAAACAGAAAACGCACGCACGAGCAACGTCCACACAACACAAACGCAATCTATTATAAAAAGTAAAATAGTGAAATAAATGAAAAATCATAAAGATAAAATAGAGAAAACAAAGAGACAATAGCATGGGACAACGACCAGAAGAAACAAAAAAAGATTGGGAATATGAAGTATTGGAAGAAGGAGAAGAAAATATCCTCTTCATTTATGTAGAAAGCGCGCCATACATCCCATCCATAGAAGACAACGCATTCATGATGGGGAAGACTGTTGAAATACTGACCCAACTTGATCGAGTAACAAAAATTGTCTTCACGCAGAAAAGAGATTATGAATATGAATTTAATCAAACTGCAATTATAGTCGAGCTTGCGCAATTATACAGAAAGTTTGTGAAAGATAAAGCAATCTTTGGCTACAGCACCGCAAATCTCAGTCCAACAGAAATGAACAGAGTACATAATCAATACGCGACAGTGCAGAGTATTATTTACAGAACATTAAAGAGTGATCCGATTGGAACCTATCTTGAACTCAAGCGACTTGCGAGAAATGAGAAAATAGAACTCGACAAAGCAACAAACCCGCGCGACCAGATGCTTGGGCAGCGCTATCTTGCGCTTCTGAATTACATCACAGGACAAATAGAAAAACTAAAAATTCTGCAACTCGTTATACAGCAGCTTGCAGGCTACCAGATTGGAGACAGAACGCTGTATCGAACCATCTTCAGTCCAACAATAAAGCCAGATTTCATGTTTACTAAACTTATGGCAGATTATCCTGCGAATGGAGAAGAAAAAGACAGCTACACCATTGGAGAAGAAGCAGAAGTAACTGTTTTTACGTATCCTGATTCGATTGAAACAACCTATCATGTAATTCCACCAGAGTTCAAACTCTCTGAAGAAAAGTATGAGCTGCTTGATCTTGCGAGAAAAATAATGGCAGAGCATAAGCCAAGACAAGAAGAGTTTACCGATCCAAAACGAATGCGACAAGTGTTCTTCAATATTGGAAGAGATCTCATGGAAGAGCTTGCGCAGACAAAAGGGATTCGTTTAAAGCAAACAGAGATTGATGCGCTCACCAATATCCTTGTTCGTTACACAGTCGGCTTTGGATTAATCGAAGTGCTCCTTCAAGACGAAAAAATCCAAGATATTTCTGTAAATAGTCCAATGGGAAAACAGCCCATCTATATTGTCCATGGAGATTATAATGAATGTACAACAAATATTATCCCAACGAACGCGGAAGCGGAAAGTTGGGCAACAAAACTGCGAATGATTTCGGGTAGACCACTCGATGAAGCAGATCCAATTCTCGATACGGAGTTAGAGCTCCCAGGAGTTTCCACAAGAGTTTCTGTCATCACAAGACCACTCGATCCAACTGGCCTTGCGTTCTCATTCCGAAGACACAGAGAAAATCCATGGACCCTGCCGTTATTTGTCAAACAAAAGATGATTACTCCTGAAGCTGCAGGATTAATCAGCTTCCTTATCGATGGAACACGAACACTGTTAGTTTGTGGAACAAGAAGCTCAGGAAAAACATCCTTCCTTGGCGCAATTATGGTCGAGATCATGCGAAAGTATAGAATTCTCACTATAGAGGACACCCTCGAATTGCCAGGAAAATCATTGCGCGATCTTGGGTTCAACCTCCAGCAAATTAAAGTCGCGGCTGCGCTCGCGAAAGAATCAACAGAAATGAGCGCCGCGGATGGAATTCGCGCAACACTTCGATTGGGAGATTCCGCGCTGTTTGTCGGTGAAGTACGAAGTAAAGAAGCGATTGCGCTCTATGAAGCAATGCGTGTCGGCGCAGCTGCAAACGTGGTAGCGGGAACAATCCACAGCGACAGTCCGTACGGCGTCTATGACCGTGTCGTCAATGATATTGGCGTTCCAAAAACATCGTTTAAAGCAACAGATGTCATCATCGTCGCGAATCCTATAAAGAGCGCGGATGGCTTGCACAAAAGCAGACGAGTCACGCAGATTACAGAAGTGCGAAAGCAGTGGGAAAACGATCCACTCACAGAGGGCGGATTTATGGATTTAATGAAATATGACGCAAAAACAGACAAGTTGCAAGCGACAGACGCGATCATAAATGGAGAATCAGAAATCTTGAAAACAATTGCGTCAAATATCAAAGAGTTCGCGGGAAATTGGGATGCGGTGCGAGAGAATATTGAACTTCGAACAAAAATAAAGCAAGAAATTGTGGAGTACGCGGCAAAGACAAATGATCAGAATATGCTTGAAGCGCCGTTTGTCATTAAGGCAAATGACAAATTTCACTTGCTTTCCGAGAGCATTAAAGAAGAAGTAGGATATTTAGATTCCAAAAGAATATTATATGACTGGCAACAGTGGATAAAGAAAGAAGCGAAAAGGATATGATAAGCAAGGCAAAAAATCATGACAGACACACTCGAAGAAATTAAAGCAAGATACAAACGCAAGTTGGAAGAAAAGCTTGGCGGTAAAGAAGAGATGGAAAAGAAGATAGAGCTCTCAGAGAAAATAATTTCCAAACAATATGAAACATTCAAAGAAGAACTCCTTCCTGTAAAAATGACCATCTATGAGAAGGCGTGTAACACAGCAGAAAAGATTCTCAAAATTAGTCCAGACAAAAAGAAAATCCCCCTTATCCAAAAAGATATTGATGCGGTGCATCTGCAGATTACACCAACAGGAGTCTACAGCCTTTCAATTCTCGGACCACTCGCGTTAATGTTTATCGGCATTGTGCTGAGCATGTTTATCCCTGCGTTTTTTGGACAAGATCCGTCATTATTCTTCATCATGGGCAGCCTCCTGACAGGAGCAGTGCTTATCTATCCCATGCAGCAAATCCCAATGTATATTGCGAATACCTGGCGCATGGAAGCAAGCAACCAGATGGTGCTCTGCATCTTCTACATTGTCACGTATATGCGACATACCTCAAACTTAGAGCGCGCCATTCAGTTTGCGGCAGATCATCTTTCGGGTCCACTTGCGTTGGATCTAAAAAAAATATTATGGAATGTAGAAACAGGGAAATATCAAAATGTCAAAGACGCGCTAGATGTGTATCTTGATACATGGAAAGAAACAAACTTTGAATTTGTCGAAGCGTTCCATCTGATTGAATCATCTCTCTATGAAGGATCAGAAACAAGACGAGTTTCATTACTGGACAAATCATTAGATGTCATCTTAGAAGAAACATACGAGAAAATGATGCATTATGCGCAAAATCTGAAAGGACCAATTACCACATTACACATGCTTGGAATTATCCTTCCTATTCTCGGCTTAGTTATTCTCCCACTTGTCGTCAGCTTTATGGTAGAAGTATCCTGGATTCACATTGCTGCGCTGTACAATGTTGCGCTTCCAGCAGCGGTTTACATCATGGGAAGAACTATTCTCACCAGCAGACCAACAGGATATGGAGATGTCGATATTTCAGAAGTGCATCCTGAATTACGAAAGCACAAAAATATGATTATCAATTTAGGGAAAAAAGAAATAGAAGTTTCTCCAATGTATCTCAGTGTGTTTATTGGAACAATACTCCTCTTAATAGGAATACTTCCGCTGCTGATGCACTTTGTAGGTGTCCCAGACATTGGGTTTGGAGATGATGATAGCACGACAGATTGCGGCTACAAATATTGTATTTTAGATTATAGAACAAATCCAGAAGGAGAAGCGCGCGGACCATTCAGTTTGTTTGCAGCGATTGTCAGTTTATGCTTTCCGCTTGCAATTGGACTCAGCATTGGTTTGTACTATAAACTTCGCTCACAAAATGTCATCAAAATTCGAGAGGAATCAAAGAAATTAGAGCAAGAGTTTGCGTCAGGATTATTCCAATTGGGGAATAGATTAGGAGATGGTATTCCTGCGGAAATCGCGTTTATGAAAGTCGCAGAAGTTATGGAAGGAACAACAACAGGAAAATTCTTCAGGCAGGTAAGCGACAACATTAACAGGATGGGTATGAGTATTGAACGAGCGCTGTTTGATGAGAAAATAGGCGCTGTGCAGTATTTTCCTTCAAAGATGATTGAAAGTTCAATGAAAGTTTTAGTAGAGTCTGCGAGAAAAGGACCAAAGATCGCGGCGCAGGCAGTCATTAATGTCTCGCAGTATATCAAAGAAATGCATCGCGTGGATGAACGATTGAAAGACTTGCTCGCGGAAGTCATTTCTTCGATGAAATCCCAAATCAGTTTTATGACCCCTGTAATTGCGGGGATTGTCGTTGGTATTACGTCTATGATTTCAAATATTTTAGGAAAACTTGGTCCAATGCTGCAACAACAATCAGTAGGCAGCGCGGGAGCAGGAAGCGCAGGACAATTACCGACGGATTTGTTTGGCATGGGCATTCCGAGTTACTTTTTCCAGGCAATTGTAGGGATTTATGTTGTCCAAATTACGTTTATTTTAACGATTTTAGCGAATGGTATTGAGAATGGCGCGGACAATTTGAATGAGAAATTCCTCATTGGGAAGAATCTGCTGTATTCTACATTGTTGTATGTGGGTATTGCGTTCGTGATTACGTTGATCTTCAACACCGTTGCGGTGATGGTGTTGGAAGGAGTTGTTGGGTAGGGGAAAATAAATTAAAAAAGAACAGAACTCATAAAGGAAGCTATACGTGAGAAGGTACTTAAACTTAATAATTAATGTGAGTTTCCAAATACTTTTCAAAATAATCTATACCTTCTAAACTAGATATCTGCTTTTCACATACATTTGAAAACTTTGCTAACACCCTTCTACTTATTTCAGTTTGATCTTCAAAAACACCCACAGGATGAAACTGAATACTCCACCTTTCAAACATCATGATAGAGATCATTGCATCTCTACATTTATTGTCGTTATTAATTGCAAATATGTATATTGGTTCTTTTTTTGTTTCTATTAGACAATCAATGGGATACTCTTTATTTCTGTCATGAGAGTCATAAGTGTTAAAGTGCAGTTTGATTTTCTTTTTTTTTATTACTTCATTCATTGAAATTTTAAAATCTTCAAAAAAAGTGGAATATACCCTCTCACGTTCTAAGAGCCTATCCCGAAAGGAATAAATAGTAGCTTTCTCATTGAATAGATATTAGGGAATGGGTCACGTGAGAATGAGAAGAGGTGACCCGATGGGATTAGTTGTTAGAGATGATGGTTGGAGAATTCCGGATGAAC